>NZ_JABULD010000388.1:0-5714 GCF_014060985.1 Pseudomonas sp. MD195_PC81_125 | reverse complement strand
AGCTCCCACAAGGATTTGCGGCGCTCACAAAACCCTGTGGGAGCTGGCTTGCCAGCGAAGGCGTCCGTGAAGCTGAACTCTGAGTTACTGACTGACCCCAGCCCCAGACGTTCAAGGCGAATGCGTAATGTCTACCATATCGTCTGCTTCCAGCGCCCCGGTATCCGCCGTTTCCAGCACCACATAAGCACTGCTGCAGAACAGCGAATTCAAGCGCTTCATATCCGCAATCAGCTCCAGGTGCAGCGAACTGGTTTCCAGACTCTGCACGATCTTACGTTGCAAACGGCTGACATGGGCGTGGGCCAGACGCCGTTCCTGTGCGCGAAAGCGACGTTTCTCGCGCAACAGCTGACGGGCGCTTTCCTTGTCACCGCTGAGGAACACCGACAGGCCCAGGCGCAAGTTGGCGATCAGTTGCTGATGCAACCCGGCCAGATCCTCCAGGCCTTCTTCGGAAAACGACCGACGCTGGGAAGTCTTCTGCTGCTGCACCTTGCGCAGCATGCGTTCAATCAAGTCGCTGGCCAGTTTCAGGTTGATCGCCAGTTCGATGGTCTCCGCCCAGCGCCGACTGTCCTGCTCGCCGAGATCTTCGCGGGGCATTTGCGCCAGGTACAGCTTGATCGCGCTGTACAGCGCTTCGACGTCATCAGTCAGACGACGCATCTCCTGGGTCACGGCGGTCTGCTTGCCACGCAACACATCGAGCATCGCGTCGAGCATGTTGTCGATCAGATCGCCCATGCGCAGAGTCTCGCGGGCCGCGTTGGCCAGCGCCAGGCTAGGTGTCGACAGTGCCGTCAAATCAAGGTGACGCGGCTTGGCGGTGCCGTTGACTTCCGGGCGCTCCGGCAGCAACCAGGCGCACAGCCGCGCCATCGGGGCGACGCTGGGCAGCAGGATCAGGCAGCGCGCGGTGTTATAGAGCAGGTGAAACCCGATGACCATTTCCTGCGGGCTGAAGTCGAGCCCGTCCATCCAGTGCACCAGCGGATCGAGCACCGGGATGATCAGCAGCAGACCGATCAGCTTGTAAAGCAGGCTGCCCAGCGCCACTTGTCGGCCTGCTGCGTTCTGCATGCTGGTGCTCATGAACGCCAGCACGCCACTGCCGATGTTGGCGCCGATCACCAGGCCGATCGCCACAGGCAGGCTGATCACGCTGGCGCCGGCCAGCGTCGCGGTCAGCAGCACAGCGGCGAGGCTGGAATAGGAAATCATCGCGAACAACGCACCAACCAGGGCGTCGAGGAGGATGTCGCCGGTCAGCGAAGCGAAGATCACCTTCACACCTTGGGCGTGGGTGATCGGCGCGGCAGCTTCGACGATCAGTTGCAGGGCGAGAATAATCAGCCCCAGACCGATGCTGACCCGGCCCATCTGCCCGAGGCGCGTCTGTTTGCGCGACAGAAAGAAAATCACCCCGAGGAAAATCAGCAACGGCGACAGCCACGACAAGTCAAAGGTCAGCACCCGCGCCATCAGCGCGGTACCAACGTCGGCACCAAGCATGGTCGCCAGCGCCGGGGTCAGCGCCATCAGGCCCTGACCGACAAATGAAGTGACGAGCATGGCCGTGGCGTTGCTGCTCTGCACCATCGCGGTGACGACGATGCCGGCGACGAACGCGAGCCAGCGTCTGGACATGTTCTGGCCGATCACATGGCGCAGATTGGTGCCGTACACCCGCAGGATGCCGGTTCGGACGATATGCGTACCCCAGATCAGCAGGGCCACGGCAGACAGCAAATTGAGCAGGGTGAGCATGCAGACCCCCTGTAGTAGCAGCGCCCCAGAGGGGCAAGTGGACGGCACCGCGCGGTTTCTACGTCTTGTACTTAAGCTGTAGTCGGCTAACGGACTGGGCGCCAGCATTGCACAGCTAAAGTGCGGATTGAAACAAAAGTGTCATGTAAATGGATTTATTCACCTGACTTGAAAATCCCCGATTCCCCTGTGGAGCAGGCTTGCCAGCTCACACAGGGTTTGCGGCTTTGCCGGGTCAATCGCTGAAATGGTCTTCACCAAAACCTACATCAATCAAATATTTGGCCGTTTCGGGATTTCGCTCGTCGCAACGTGCATAGCATTTGATGTGGAGAAACAGGCTGTACTTATGGGGGATCAACAGAATGACACCATCTAATTGATCAAAAAGCTTGGCCTGGAGACGCGTCTTATCTTCTTCGGTTTCAGTCTTGAGCCAATCATTCCCTTCAACAGCTTCTGGCGACCAACCTGCCTTTTTGAACATCTGCTGCAGCTCACCCAGCAGATTCACTGCTTGCTCGAACGGCAACGTCTCCAGCATTGGTGACGTAGAAAGGGTGATTGCTTTGAAGTCAGACCAGCCAATTGCACCGAATTTTGTGACGGGCAGCGTGAACCCGTGTTGTTCGTCATCGAAAGTGATAATTACTGGGCTACTGATCCAAGTCGAACTCGGGTGAGGGGGATCACTAGGATAGATGGCAGTTTTATCTGTTACAGGAAATGATGAGTCGCGCACGACCTCGTCATATGTTTTTCCAATGTGGAAGGAAATTTGATGCGGACCTCTTCCCAAATAGAGTGTTAACGCGATAGCTCCTAATACGACGACAGCAGTGATGTAAAAACTGCGCTTACGCATCACTTTACTCCCCCGCCGGCTGCAATCTCGCGGATGGATTGCTCAAGTTTTGCCCGAGAGGACGGCTGTTTAAGCAGTTCGTTAAATTGAGTAGCAGCGCGCAGAACAAACTCCATTCGCTGATCCTTATCGGCAAGGTTAGCCAGGGGATTGCTGCCAAAAGCGACTTTTCGATTGTCAGGCGCTTTACATTGACTAGCGAGAGTGAGTTGGATCTCTTCGGCAGCGCCCGGCAACAATCCAGTCACAACCGAAATTACGTCCCCCCCATGTGTCCCTCGCATCAACAGGGCAAAGTGGGTTTCGTCGTACATCGCGGGCTGAAGAATGTTGACTTGTTCATGGAGCGCCATTTGCTCAACGCTACCTGAGATGTTTCCTTGATCAATGGCTTTGAAGGTCGCGTAAATCTCAGGATTATCAGCGCCAAACTCTACCTTCTTCGCAATCGGCCAAATCACATCTTTCGCGATCTCGCGCCGGCTCTTCAGACACTTCTCCATTTCCTTGTACCCCCGCACCATAAAAAACCGGTGCAACGGATAAACGTCCAGAAACAGCGATGTATTACCTAGCGCCAACATCTCATACACATAATCCAGCTGCTGCTGAACCACTGAGCGTGGGTTGTCGCCGATAGTGATGTCCTCGGTCGGCATCGGGTTTGCCGCTCGGGCTTTCTCAAGTTCCTCCTCAACCTCAGGATTGGTTCTGCTGAATTTGAATCCGAAGCCTTCGAACAAGGTTTCCGATGGGGCGTTGCGCAGCTTTTCCAGCGCTGCTTTCTGCGCAGCAATGGCAGTTTGCAGTTTGGTGGCGTGGATCAAGCCACACCCCACCTGCTTCGATGCAAACGCCGCCAGCCCCGCCCACTGAAATCGGTTATCCGCCAGCCACAACTGCGCGTACGCGGCGTTGATTTTGCGGTTGCGTGCCTGAGGGTCGGCGATGAGCACGCCGCCGGGGGCGACCCAGTCTTCGGCTTCTTTCTGGAAGCGCCGCCATAGGCAGTTGCAGGTCAGCAGCGGGACTTCGACGCGGGTTTTCGGATTGGGGCCGGCGGTGCTGGTTTCGCGTTTGCAGGTGGGCAGTTCGCAGGTGCTGTCCCAAAGCTTTTTCATGTCCAGGTCGTCTGGAGCGATGCATTGTCCGGTCATTGCTTCTTCCTTGAGTCTCAGACTGTCCAGCGCACGATGGCGAGATCGGGTTGCAGGGTGGCGACGCTTTGGGTCATGCCTTTTTCATTGGTCTGGCCTTTGACGATGCGGCCTTCGGCGGTTTCGATTTCGTAGCCTTGTTCGGCGATGGGTTCGCCGTTGCCGGCGCTGACGGCTTTGAACTCCACCAGCGGCTGGCCAATGATCGGCAGCGGCGGGATGAAGGGCGCGGGTGTGTGCGAACTGCCAATGATGACGTCGCCGGAGCCGCCAATCACCACGCCGCCATGGCTGGCGGTACTGTCGAGGGTCATGGCGTTTTTGCCGTTGATAAATACCGTCGCGGAAAAGGCGCCATTGAGGGCTTGGCCGCAGGTGCAGGTGTCACCGAGGCGGGCGGCGGCAAGGCCGTTGAAAAAGACGTCGCCGGAGCCACTGGCAATCGGGTTGGTGCCATGGCCGGGAAGCGGGCAGGTGGTCGGGTCCGTGACGCGTGCGGCGGGTTTTCCAGACATGAACACTCCTTGTTTGTCGTTTGGGCGAGCGGGGAAGCTAGCGAGCGAAGCTTGGGGCGTCAACCTTTGAATTCCGTCTCAAAGGGTTGCGATGTGCCACTGTGGGAGCGAGCCTGCTCGCGATGCGGTGGGTCAGGCAGGCTATTTTTTAACTGAGATGACGCCTTCGCGAGCAGGCTCGCTCCCACAGGTTTTGTGTCAGATCCTGAAGAGGTTAAACGCGGATTTTGCAGGGTGTTTATGCACACGCCGTGTTACGTCCGGAAGGCTACAAAACCTTGCGCCGTTGCCTACGGCTACGCCAGAATCCGCCGGCTTGTGCGCCTTGGGGCCGGTCTCTATCGTTTGCTTGCCACTGCTCATCAGTGGTCGGGATTAGTAGCCCGGGTTGCTAGTGTTGTGCACAAGTACCGTTCAGTCAGGTTTCGCTTTCCTGCACTCGATGGTGGTTGTGCGCAGGGCACCCTCGGGTGCGCCGGTAAAGCTAGCTCCCCGGTCTACTAACCTGCGCACAGCCGCCTCCATTCTTTTAGTAGAGAACGATGGCGGCTTCATTTGAGGAGCTAGTCAATATGTTCAAAGTGACACCCAACCCACCGGACACCGATCCGGCTACCGACACCCAGAAGATGAAAGAGGCGGCCGACCGGGCCATCGATTTCTACCTCGACCCCACGCTCAAGAAAGCCTGTGAGCCGGTGCGCAAACCCAGCACGATTTTCCTCATCGACCCCAAGGTCGATAACGAAACCCTGTTGGTGCATGCCTGCGAATCACTGGCGTCGGCGAGCATCATGGCCAGTGATCTGGCCGGGTTCATCGACGGGCCACAGCGCAATTCTCTGCTCGGCATTCAGCAGGTAATCATGCTTGGCGAACTGGCGGTGAACCGGGTGCTGCACAACCTCGTCCCCCCTGCCTGAATGCACAAAAACTGTGGGAGCGAGCCTGCTCGCGAAAGCGCTGGGTCAGTCAACATTGTTGTCGACTGACACTCCGTCTTCGCGAGCAGGCTCGCTCCCACAGGGGGGTTGCGTGATTCAGATTACCGGGTTACTGCCCCGGCACATCCTTGCGCAGCTTCACCGGGTCCTGCTGTTTTTTCTTCCTGGCGATCGCGGTGCGCATCTTGATGTTGATCGCTTCCACCGCCAGCGAGAACGCCATGGCGAAGTACACGTAGCCTTTTGGTACATGCACATCGAACGCTTCGGCGATCAGTACGGTACCGACCACCAGCAGGAACGACAGCGCCAGCATCTTCAGCGACGGGTGCTTGTCGATGAATTCGCTGATCTTGCCCGAGGCCGCCATCATCACCAGCACGGCAACGACGATTGCCGCGACCATCACCGGCACATGGGAGACCATGCCGACGGCGGTGATCACCGAATCCAGCGAGAACAC
>NZ_JABULD010000479.1:0-16387 GCF_014060985.1 Pseudomonas sp. MD195_PC81_125 | reverse complement strand
CCTGCTTTCTCCCGTAGGACGTATGCGGTATTAGCGTTCCTTTCGAAACGTTGTCCCCCACTACCAGGCAGATTCCTAGGCATTACTCACCCGTCCGCCGCTGAATCCAGGAGCAAGCTCCTCTCATCCGCTCGACTTGCATGTGTTAGGCCTGCCGCCAGCGTTCAATCTGAGCCATGATCAAACTCTTCAGTTCAAACATCTTTGGGTTTTTAAGAAACCCTAAACTTGGCTCAGCAATCGTTGGTTACATCTTTGATTTCTCGCGGAGTAACTTGTGATGCTGATAATCTTGCTGACTATCAGTCTGACTCCACAAGCACCCACACGAATTGCTTGATTCAGTTGTTAAAGAGCGGTTGGTTAAGATCTTTCGTCTCAACCGAGGCGCGCATTCTACAGCAGCCTCATTTGCTGTCAAGTGATTATTTTCAGAAGTTTTCGAAGAATTCTTCAACAACTTCAACCACTTGCGCTTCCGATCTCTCGTTAGCGGGAGGCGAATTCTACAGCGTTACACGCTGCTGTCAACACCTCTTTTTCACCGCTTTCGACCGAGAAGATCGAACCGTCAAAAGAGCCAAACATCACCGCTCTTTCAACTCCCTCCAGGCTTCGATGAACTGAAGCGATCCGCCGTCGAAAACTGCATAACTCGTTGATTTTCAAGGAGTTTTCCGTTTCGACTGCGCCGGAAGTGGGGCGAATTATAGACCTCCAGAATCTGCCGTCAACCGCTTTTTTCATATTTCTGTCATATCGGTCAAAAAACACCCGAAAACACCAAGGCCGACCTCTAGAGGTCGGCCTTGGTCATGCCCTGCTACTTACAAGCTAGGGAAAGCGAATTGCGAAGCTTCATGGCTCGCACGCTGCGGCCAGCGCTGAGTGATGGCCTTGCGACGGGTATAGAAGCGCACACCGTCCGGGCCATAAGCATGAAGGTCGCCGAACAGCGAACGCTTCCAGCCACCGAAGCTGTGGTAAGCCACCGGTACCGGCAGTGGTACGTTGACGCCGACCATGCCGACTTCAATCTCGTCACAGAACAGACGCGCCGCTTCACCGTCACGGGTGAAGATGCAGGTGCCATTACCGTATTCGTGATCGTTGATCAGCTTCATCGCCTCTTCCAGGCTGTTCACGCGAACCACGCACAACACGGGTCCGAAGATCTCTTCCTTATAGATGCGCATTTCAGGGGTGACGTTGTCGAACAGGCAGCCGCCGAGGAAGAAGCCCTCTTCGTTACCTGGAATGCTCAAGCCGCGACCGTCGACCACCAGGGTCGCGCCCGCTGCTACGCCGTCATCGACATAGCCGCTGACCTTGTCCCGCGCCTGACCGGTCACCAGTGGCCCCATGTCCAGCCCACACGAAGTGCCGGCACCGATTTTCAGCGCCTTGATCTGTGGAACCAGTTTTGCCACCAGCGCATCCGCCACCTGATCGCCGACACACACCGCGACCGAAATCGCCATGCAGCGCTCACCGCACGAACCGTAAGCCGCGCCCATCAATGCGCTGACTGCGTTGTCCAGGTCCGCATCCGGCATCAACACCGCATGGTTCTTCGCCCCGCCCAGCGCCTGAACACGCTTGCCGCGCTTGGTACCTTCGGCGTAGATGTATTCGGCAATCGGCGTCGAGCCGACAAAGCTCAGCGCTTTGACTTCCGGTGCTTCGATCAGCGCGTCCACCGCAGTCTTGTCGCCATGCACCACACTCAGCACGCCTTTCGGCAAACCGGCTTCCAGCAGCAGTTGGGCGATCAGCAGCGTCGAGCTCGGGTCACGCTCGGACGGTTTGAGTATGAAGCAGTTACCGCAGACGATCGCCAGCGGGTACATCCACAGCGGCACCATCGCCGGAAAGTTGAACGGCGTGATACCGGCAACCACACCCAGCGGCTGGAAGTCCGACCAGGCGTCAATGTTCGGGCCGACGTTGCGGCTGTACTCGCCCTTGAGGATTTCCGGGGCGGCGCAGGCGAACTCGACGTTCTCGATACCGCGCTTCAGTTCACCAGCAGCGTCTTCGAGGGTCTTGCCGTGTTCTTCGCTGATCAATTGCGAGATACGCGCTTCGTTCTGCTCCAGCAGTTGCTTAAAGCGGAACATCACCTGGGCACGCTTGGCCGGAGGAGTGTTGCGCCATGCCGGGAACGCAGCCTTGGCGGCGTCGATCGCGTGTTGAATGGTTTCGCGGGTGGCCAATGGCAGCTTGTGGATCGCCTGACCGGTGGACGGGTTGAACACATCAACCGCGCGACCGTTCTCGGTCACCAGTTCGCCATTGATCAAATGCGGGATAACGCTCATCGAAAACTCCTGAATTCTTGTGTACAGACGCCCGCATGGGGCGCCTGTTATTCGCAGGTATATATAGAGGGAAAATCAGTCGAGCTTGTTCAGCACTTCGCCAACCGCGTCGAACAGACGATCAAGGTCTTGCGGCTTGCTGTTGAAGGTTGGGCCGAACTGCAGGGTGTCGCCGCCGAAGCGTACGTAGAACCCGGCTTTCCACAGGGCCATACCGGCTTCGAACGGACGCACAATGGCGTCGCCGTCACGGGCCGCGATCTGGATCGCGCCGGCCAGGCCGTAGTTACGGATGTCGATGACATTCTTCGAACCCTTCAGACCGTGCAGGGCATTTTCGAAGTGCGGTGCAACCTCGGCCACGCTCTGCACGAGGTTTTCCTTTTGCAGCAAGTCGAGTGCCGCCAGGCCAGCGGCGCATGCCACCGGGTGCGCCGAGTAGGTGTAGCCGTGGGGGAATTCCACGGCGTATTCCGGAGTCGGCTGATTCATGAAGGTCTGGTAGATCTCGGAGCTGGCAATCACTGCGCCCATCGGAATCGCGCCGTTGGTGACTTGCTTGGCGATGCACATCAGGTCCGGGGTCACGCCAAAGCTCTCGGCACCGAACATCGAACCGGTACGGCCGAAACCGGTGATCACTTCGTCGAAGACCAGAAGGATGTTGTGTTGATCGCAGATCTCGCGCAGACGCTTCAGGTAACCCTGCGGCGGAACCAGTACGCCAGCGGAACCGGCCATCGGTTCAACGAAGACCGCCGCGATGTTCGATGCATCGTGCAGTTCGATCAACTTCAGCAGCTCATCGGCCAGAGCGATACCGCCCTGCTCCGGCATGCCACGGGAAAATGCGTTGCTGGCCAGCAGCGTGTGCGGCAGGTGATCGACATCCATCATCGCCTGACCGAACAGTTTGCGGTTGCCGTTGACGCCGCCGAGGCTGGTGCCGGCGATGTTCACGCCGTGATAACCGCGGGCACGGCCGATCATTTTGGTCTTGGTCGACTGACCTTTCAGACGCCAGTAGGCACGGACCATTTTCACCGCGGTGTCGGCACACTCGGAGCCGGAGTCGGTGAAGAATACGTGGTTCAGGTTGCCCGGGGTCAGATCAGTGATTTTCTCGGCCAGCTGGAACGACAACGGGTGACCGTACTGGAAGCCCGGCGAGTAATCGAGGGTGCCCAGTTGCTTGGCGACCGCTTCCTGGATTTCCTTGCGGGTATGCCCGGCGCCGCAGGTCCACAGACCGGACAGCGAATCGTAGATCTTGCGGCCCTTGTCATCGAACAGCCAGCTGCCTTCGGCACCCACGATCAGACGCGGATCGCGCTGGAAGTTGCGGTTGGCGGTGTACGGCATCCAGTGCGCGTCCAGCTTCAGTTGGCTGGCCAGTGGCGACGGCGCATTTTCAGGCATGTTCATCGGGCAAAACCTCGCAGGGCATAAGCATCAGGGAGATAAAAAAGCGTTGTTGCAGCTAAGTTGCCACGCGGATAAAGTCGGTGAAATTCAACTTTTCTAACCTTCAGTTAGAAACCTGCTAAACAATGAGAACAACAGCATGAGCAGTCGTCGCCCCGATCCGCTGGCCCAGGTCAGTGATTTTGATATTCGCCTGCTGCGGATTTTCCGCAGCGTAGTGGAGTGCGGCGGCTTCTCGGCAGCGGAAACCGTGCTCGGCATCGGGCGCTCGGCGATCAGCCAGCAAATGAGCGATCTGGAACAGCGTCTCGGCCTGCGTCTGTGCCAACGTGGCCGCGCCGGATTCTCGTTGACCGAAGAGGGCCGCGAGGTTTATCAATCGGCGCTGCAACTATTAAGTGCGCTGGAAAGTTTCCGCACCGAGGTCAATGGATTGCACCAGCACCTGCGCGGCGAACTGATCATCGGCCTGACCGACAACCTCGTCACCCTGCCCCACATGCGCATCACCCATGCCCTCGCTCAATTGAAGGAGCGCGGGCCGGACGTGCAGATCCAGATCCGCATGATCGCCCCCAACGAAGTCGAACAAGGCGTGCTCGACGGCCGCCTGCATGTCGGCGTGGTGCCGCAGGCCAGTGCGCTGTCGGGGCTGGAGTATCAACCGTTGTACAGCGAGCGCTCGCTGCTTTACTGCGCGGTGGGTCATCCGCTGTTTTATGTCGATGACAAGCAACTGGATGACGAACGCCTGAACAGTCAGGACGCGATTGCGCCAACGTTCCGTTTGCCGGCGGAGATTCAGGCGCATTACCAGGCGCTCAATTGCACCGCCAGCGCTTCCGACCGTGAGGGCATGGCGTTTCTGATTCTGACCGGGCGTTATATCGGTTATCTGCCGGATCACTACGCCAGTCTGTGGGTGCAGCAAGGGCGCTTGCGTGCACTGAAATCGACGACGCGTTTTTATGATTTGAGTCTGGCATCGGTCACGCGCAAGGGGCGGCGCCCTCATTTGGTGCTGGAGAGCTTTCTGGAGAGCCTCGCTGCGACGCGTTGAAAACGTAAATCCGGGATCAACCGCTCCGGCCTCGAGCAGCAAGATCAAAGGATCGCAGCCTTCGGCAGCTCCTGCATTGGAAGGTGTACACGCAGAAAGCTGAGCAAGTGGACAGGTTTTTGCAGTGAAGGGTGAACTCGATCCCTGAACAAGAAGCCAAATCCATGCAGCCAGATACCGAATCGTCCAGCGACCTGATCTACGGCCTCGATGACCGCCCAAAACCACCGGCAGCTATCCTCGCCGCCCTGCAACACGTGCTCGCCAGTTTCGTCGGCATCATCACCCCGCCGCTGGTGATCGGCTCGGCTCTCGGCTTGACCGCGCACTTGCCGTATCTCATCAGTATGGCGTTGATGGTTTCCGGGGTCGGCACCTTTATTCAAGCGCGGCGGCCGTTCGGCATCGGCGCCGGGATGATCTGTTTGCAGGGCACCAGTTTCGCCTTCCTCGGCGCAGTGCTGTCGGCCGGTTTTCTGGTCAAGCAGCGCGGTGGTAGTCCGGAGGACATTCTGGCGATGATTTTCGGCGTGTGCTTTTTCGGCGCCGTGGTGCAGATCGTCCTCAGCCGTTTCATCGGTCAGTTGCGCCGGGTTGTCACGCCGCTGGTGACCGGGATCGTCATTACTCTGATCGGCATCAGCCTGATCAAGGTCGGCATCACCGATCTGGGCGGTGGTTTCAATGCACCGGACTTCGGTGCACCGGGCAATCTGGCACTGGGCGTGTTTGTGTTGCTGACGATCATTCTGCTCAACCGCTCGAACACACCGTGGGTGCGGCTGTCGGCAATCATCATCGGACTGCTGCTCGGCAGTCTGGCCGCGTGGTTCAGCGGGAAACTGGTTCCGCAGGCATTGCCTGACTTGCCGCTGATCAGCCTTCCTACGCCATTCAAGTTCGGTTTCAGTTTCGACTGGACGGCGTTCCTGCCGGTCGCGCTGATTTATCTGATCAGCACCATCGAAACCGTCGGTGACCTCACGGCCAATTGCATGCTCGCCCGTCAGCCGATCAGCGGCCCTTCTTATATAAGCCGTTTGCGCGGCGGCGTACTCGGCGACGGCGTGAGCTGCATGATCGCCGCCACCTTCAGCGCCTTCCCCAACACTACGTTCGCGCAGAACAACGGCGTGATTCAGTTGACCGGCGTGGCCAGCCGCTATGTCGGGCTGTACATCGGCGCGATTCTGTTTTGTCTCGGCCTGTTCCCCATGATCGGCGCGGTGCTGCAGCAGATCCCGAAACCGGTGCTTGGTGGCGCCACCCTGGTGATGTTCGGCAGCGTGGCGGCGGCCGGGGTGCGGATCCTCGCGCAATCGCCGCTGGACCGCCGCAGCATGCTGATCATCGCCACCTCGCTCGGCGTCGGCCTGGGCATTGCCGCACAACCAAACCTGCTGCACCTGTTGCCGAAACTGGTGCAGAACCTGTTCGACTCGGCAATTACCAGCGGTGGCCTGACCGCGATCATCCTCTGCCTGTTGCTGCCGGAGGCGAAAACCTCGACCGTCGAATCCGGCGCATCGTTGAACAAGATCGAACAGGCGTAACGGTTTTATTGCATCAGGACTTGTCGGATGCCTGTGGGTGCGTTATCAACGCAACTGGTTGCACCCACAGACAAACCGGAAGTGCCTATGACCTTTGAAGTCCCAGCCCATGGCGGCAAACCCGCCAGCCGCATTCGTCAGAAGAACGAAGAGACCATCCTCAAAGCCGCCGAAGACGAGTTCGCCCGTCACGGGTACAAAGGCACCAGCATGAACACCATTGCGCAGAATGCCGGGCTGCCCAAGGCAAACCTGCATTACTACTTCACCAACAAGCTTGGGTTGTACGTGGCGGTGCTGAGCAACATCATCGAGCTGTGGGACAGCACCTTCAATACCCTGACCGCCGAGGACGATCCAGCCGAAGCGCTGACCCGCTATATTCGCGCCAAGATGGAATTCTCCCGCCGTCAGCCGCAGGCCTCGCGGATATTTGCGATGGAAGTGATCAGCGGCGGCGAGTGCCTGACCGAGTATTTCAACCAGGATTACCGCGCCTGGTTTCAGGGGCGCGCGGCCGTATTTCAGGCGTGGATCGATGCGGGCAAAATGGACCCGGTCGATCCGGTGCACCTGATTTTCCTGCTGTGGGGCAGCACCCAGCATTACGCCGACTTCGCCACGCAGATCTGTCGCGTCAGCGGTCGCAGCAAGTTGACCAAGCAGGACATGGAAGACGCCGGCAACAACCTGATCCGCATCATTCTCAAAGGCTGCGGCCTCACCCCGACTGTTTAAGACGTTTATGCCTTTCACCCTCAGCGGTTTTTGCGAGTACCGCGAAGAGATTCGCAAGAGCCGCTTCATCACCTTCGCCGCGCCGATCGCCAGCCCCGCTGACGCGCAGGCGTTCTTCGAACAACACAGCGACCTGAATGCCTCGCATAACTGCTGGGCGTGGAAACTCGGTGCGCAATACCGCAGCAACGACGATGGCGAACCCGGCGGCACTGCCGGACGGCCGATTCTGGCAGCCATTGAGGCGCAGGATTGCGATCAGGTCGCGGTGCTGGTGATCCGCTGGTATGGCGGCATTCAACTGGGCACTGGCGGTTTGGCCCGGGCCTATGGCGGCGGCGCGAACAAGTGCCTGCAAGCGGCGGCGAAAGTCGAGTTGATCAGCCGTGTGCCGCTCAGTTGTGCCTGCGGCTTTGCCGAGCTGGCGCTGGTGAAGCTGCGGGTGGCGGACCTGGGTGGGTTGGTCATGGAAGAAAACTTCACTGCCAATGGTGTTGAGTTGCAGTTGGCGGTGGGTGAGGCGCAGATCGAGTTGCTGCAAACGCAGTTGGCGGATTTGAGTCGTGGGCGGATTGTGCTGCAACGTTAGATGAGTAAAAGATCGCAGCCTTCGGCAGCTCCTACACAGGATTTAGCGCTTCCCTGTAGCAGCTGCCGAAGGCTGCGATCTTTTAGGGCAGCCCACAATCTGCTTATTCCACGGAGTTGCCCACATCCGCTGTGCACCCGACTGTGGATAACCTGAGTACATTCCGCTGTAACCCTTCTGTCACGTGGCTTTGCGCGATTTGCTCATTTTTCGTCCACTCCACCTGGAAAAAGACTAATCCCGCGTAAAAACAAATAGTTAGCGCTGTTTATCACCAATGGAAGATAGCACCGCTGCGCTTATGCCAAGGATTCCCAATTGCACACAAATACTGTGGAGCAACCTGTGGATAACCCGTTCATGGCTGGCGCAGTCGCAGGGTCTGCATAGGCCCCACGCATTTGCTCGTTTTTTGATCAGTTATCCGCGGGCAAAAGTGGAGCCTGATCAACGGCTTTGCTCTCAATTGGTGCCGTACCTCCCGAACACTTGCCCTTCGACGCTCTACAGCAACCGCTGCCGTACGAGGGCCGCCAAGGTTCCTGACTCAATGGCCAGGAAATTGCTTTATCCACAGGCACAACTCCAAGCCAGTCGAGCCTGTCATGCCAAGCCCAGATTCAACGCCGCGCCTGCAACTGCGCCAGATCAGCAAACGCTACCCCGGTTGTCTGGCCAATGACGCCATCGACCTGAACATCGCGCCCGGAGAAATCCACGCCCTGCTCGGTGAGAACGGCGCGGGCAAAAGCACGCTGATGAAGATCATCTACGGCGTGACCCAGGCCGATGCCGGCGAAATGCTCTGGCAAGGTCAGCGGGTGAATATTCGTAATCCGGCGCAGGCCCGGCAGTTGGGGATCGGCATGGTGTTCCAGCATTTCTCGCTGTTCGAAACCCTCAGCGTCGCGCAGAACATTGCCCTGGCGATGGGCGCCAGGGCCGGCACGCCGAAACAACTGGAGCCGACAATTGCCGACGTATCGCGCCGCTACGGCATGGCGCTGGAGCCGGAGCGACTTGTCCACAGCCTGTCGATCGGCGAGCGGCAACGGGTGGAGATCATTCGTTGCCTGATGCAGGACATTCGCTTGCTGATTCTCGACGAGCCGACGTCGGTGCTGACACCGCAAGAGGCCGACGAATTGTTCATCACCCTGCGCCGTCTCGCCGCCGAGGGCTGCAGCATCCTGTTTATCAGCCACAAACTCGCGGAAGTGCGCGCGCTGTGTCATAGCGCCACGGTTTTGCGTGGCGGGCGGGTCGCCGGGCATTGCGTGCCGGCCGAATGCTCGGATCAGCAGTTGGCGCAGATGATGGTCGGCGAAGCGGCGGCACTGATCGGCGAATATCCGAAGGTCAGCGGTGGCGCGGCGTACTTGCAGGTCAACGGCTTGAGCTGGCACAACCCCGATCCGTTCGGCTGCTCGTTGAGCGACATCAGCCTGCAAGTACGCAGCGGCGAAATCGTCGGTATCGCCGGGGTCGCGGGCAATGGCCAGGATGAATTGCTGGCGCTGCTCAGCGGCGAGCAAACCCTGCCCCGCGACAGCGCGACATCGATTTGTTTTGCCGGGCAAGCGGTCGCCACTTTGCGCCCGGATGCGCGGCGCCAACTCGGACTGGCGTTCGTCCCGGCAGAACGCCTGGGCCATGGCGCGGTGCCGGAATTGAGCCTGGCCGACAACGCCTTGCTCACGGCTTTTCAACAAGGGCTGGTCAGCAACGGTTTGATCAAGCGCGGCAAAGTCGAAACCCTCGCCCAACAGATCATTCAGCGCTTCGGGGTGAAAACGCCCGATAGCCAGAGCGCTGCGCGCAGTCTCTCCGGCGGCAATCTGCAGAAATTCATTCTTGGCCGGGAAATCCTCCAGCAACCAAAACTGCTGATCGCCGCGCACCCGACCTGGGGCGTGGACGTGGGCGCCGCCGCGACCATTCACCGCGCGCTGATTGCCCTGCGCGATGCCGGCGCGGCGATTCTGGTGATTTCCGAAGACCTCGATGAACTGTTCCAGATCAGCGACCGCCTCGGCGCCCTGTGCGCGGGGCGTCTGTCACCGCTGCGAAACACCACCGACAGCCTGCTGAGTGACGTCGGCGGCTGGATGGCCGGGCAATTCAACGACGCGCCTTCATCGGCCACGCTTTGACGGAGTTTCCCCCTATGCTGCTTTCCCTCGAACCCCGTGGCCAGCAATCGCGCCTGATGCTGTGGTGCTCACCGTTGCTGGCGGCGCTGCTGACATTGGGTTGCGGCTCGCTGCTGTTCATTGCCCTCGGCCATGACCCGCTGCAAACCCTGCACACGCTGTTGATCGCGCCGATCAGCGACCTGTATGGCGTCTCCGAACTGTTGGTCAAGGCGCTGCCGATCCTGCTTTGCGCACTCGGTCTGGCCGTGGCGTATCAAGCACGGATCTGGAACATCGGCGCTGAAGGTCAGTTGCTGTTCGGCGCGCTCGCCGGCAGTGCGTTGGCGGTGAACATCATCGATATGCAAAGCCATTGGGCACTGGTGCTGATCCTGCTCACCGGCACTTTCGCCGGTGCCGCCTGGGCCGGGCTGACGGCGTGGTTGCGCACGCGTTTCAACGCCAACGAAATCCTCACCAGCATCATGCTCAACTACATCGCACTGAACCTGTTGCTGTTCTGCGTGCACGGGCCGCTGAAGGATCCGGCCGGCTACAACTTTCCCGAGTCGGCGATGTTCGGCGACGCCAGTCGCCTGCCGCTGCTGATGGAGGATGGTCGGGTGCATGCCGGGGTGTATTTCGCCTTGCTCGCGCTGGTCGCGGTGTGGGTGTTGTTGCAGAAAAGCTTCGTCGGTTTTCAGATCAAAGTGCTCGGTCTGGATAAACGTGCGGCGGGGTTTGTCGGCTTTCGCGAGAAACGCCTGATCTGGCTCGCGCTGTTGATCAGCGGCGGTTTGGCCGGGCTGGCCGGGGTCTGCGAAGTGACTGGGCCGATTGGGCAATTGGTGCCGCAAGTCTCGCCGGGCTATGGCTATGCAGCAATCACCGTGGCGTTTCTCGGCCGGCTGAATCCGATCGGGATTCTGTTCTCAAGCCTGCTGATGGCGCTGCTGTACATCGGCGGCGAAAGCGCGCAAATGACCCTCAACCTGCCGCAAGCCATCACCCAATTGTTTCAGGGAATGATGCTGTTTTTCCTGCTGGCCTGCGACGTGCTGATTCTCTATCGGCCACGCCTGAAACTGCGCTGGGCACGGCGCACCTCGACCACCGCCGTAACCGCCGGAGCGCTGTGATGGATATCGATCTGCTGAGCAATATTTTCTACGCCATGGTGCGCTGCGGCACGCCACTGTTGTTGGTGGCGCTGGGTGAGCTGATCTGCGAGAAGAGCGGCGTGCTCAACCTCGGCCAGGAAGGGATGATGCTGTTTGGCGCGGTGATCGGTTTTATCGTCGCCCTCAACAGCGGCAACCTGTGGCTCGGCGTGTTGTTGGCGATGCTTGCCGGGGTGCTGCTGTCGTCGCTGTTTGCCTTGGTGGCGCTGGTGTTCAATGCCAATCAGGTGGCGACCGGGCTGGCGCTGACGATCTTCGGCGTGGGCCTGTCGACCTTCGTTGGCGCAGCATGGGTCGGCAAGCCACTGGCTGGATTCGAACCGTTGGCGATTCCGTACTTGAGTCAGATTCCGCTGATCGGCCGCATGCTGTTTGCCCAGGATCTGCTGGTGTATCTGTCGTTCGCGCTGTTTGCGCTGGTGGCGTGGGTGATCATCAAAAGCCGTGTCGGCTTGATCATTCAGGCAGTCGGCGAGAACCCGGACGCGGCCAGTGCGATGGGCCTGCCGGTACTGACCGTGCGCACTCTGGCGGTGCTGTTTGGCGGGGCGATGGCCGGTCTGGCCGGAGCCTATCTGTCCCTGGCTTACACGCCGATGTGGGCCGAGAACATGACCGCCGGACGCGGCTGGATTGCCCTGGCGCTGGTGGTGTTTGCCAGTTGGCGCGTGTGGCGGCTGTTGCTCGGGGCTTACCTGTTCGGACTCGCCAGCATCCTGCACCTGGTGGCGCAGGGCTTGGGGCTGGCGATTCCGTCGAGTCTGCTGGCGATGCTGCCGTATGTGGCGACGATTGTGGTGTTGGTGCTGTTGTCGCGCGATGCGGTGCGGACTCGGTTGTATGCGCCGGTGTCATTGGGGCAACCGTGGCAGGCCGGGCATTAGGGTGGTGATGTCACTGGCCTCATCGCTGGCAAGCCAGCTCCCACAGTGGCGGTGTTGTCTAGATGATGTGCGAGCACCGCTGAGCGGCCTGCGAATTTGAGAAGCAAGCATGCTAAAGCCTGGAGTATGCTCCGGGGTCAACAGCTCTTTTGAGAGCCGGTTCGATGTGCTGCGACGAGCGTTGCAACAACGACTCGGTCAGGCGTGTCCATTGAATCTGTGAACCGTAACTTTCAAGGAATTCCGTCATGTCCCAGGCAAAACACGCACTGATCATCGGCGCCTCCCGCGGCTTGGGCCTCGGGCTGGTGAAAACCCTGCTGGCCGACGGCTGGCAAGTGACCGCCACCGTGCGCAATCCGCAAAAGGCCGAGGCGTTGCAAGCGCTGGGCAAGGTGCGGATCGAGAAACTCGACATGGACGATCAGCAAGCGGTGATCGCCCTGAGCCAACAGCTCAAGGGCGAGACTTTCGACCTGCTGTTCGTCAACGCCGGGGTCAAAGGCCCGGAAGTGCAAACCCCGGGCGGCGCGACCCTGGCTGAAGTCGGCCAGTTGTTCTTCACCAACGCCGTGGCGCCGATCAACCTCGCGCAACGCTTCGTCGGGCAAATCCGCGATGGCAGCGGCGTGCTGGCGTTCATGAGTTCCGGTCTGGGCAGCGTGACCGTACCGGACGCGCCGGAGCTGGCGCTGTACAAGGCCAGCAAGGCTGCGCTGAACTCCATGACCAACAGTTTTGTCACCCAGTTGGGCGAGCAGAAACTCACCGTGCTGTCGCTGCATCCGGGCTGGGTAAAGACGGACATGGGCGGTGAAGGTGCTGACCTGGATGTCGAGACCAGCACCCGTGGGCTGATTGATCAGGTGAATGCGTATACCGGCAAGGGTGGGCATTACTTCATCAACTACAAGGGTGAAACCATTCCCTGGTAAGCACTGAAAACCACCTGTAGGAGCTGCCGAAGGCTGCGATCTTTTGATTGTAAAAAACAAGATCAAAAGATCGCASCTTCGGCAGCTCCTACAGGGGATGTGTGTCAGTTATTTGGTAACTAACCCATCCGCCCGGAACATCCCGCGAATCCCGCGCACTGCCTGCCGAATCCGGTCCTGGTTTTCGATCAGCGCGAAGCGCACATGATCATCGCCATACTCACCAAAACCCACCCCCGGCGAGACACAGACCTTGGCCTCGGCCAGCAGTTTCTTGGCAAACTCCAGCGAGCCCAGATGCGCATAAGCCTCGGGAATCTTCGCCCAGACATACATCGACGCCTTCGGATTCTCGACCATCCAGCCCAGCTCGTGCAGGCCTTTGACCAGCACGTTACGGCGCTGGCGATACTGTTCGGCGATGTCACGCACACATTGCTGATCGCCTTCCAGCGCAGCAATCGCCGCCACTTGCAGCGGAGTGAAAGTGCCGTAGTCGTGGTAGCTCTTGATCCGCGCCAGGGCGTTGACCAGTTCCGGGTTGCCGACCATGAAACCGATACGCCAGCCGGCCATGTTGTAGCTTTTGGACAGGGTGAAAAACTCCACCGCGATGTCCTTGGCGCCGGGCACCTGCATGATCGACGGGGCTTTCCAGCCGTCATAGACGATGTCGGCGTAGGCCAGGTCGTGCACCACCAGTACGTCGTATTGTTTGGCGAGGGCGATTACCCGTTCGAAGAAATCCAGCTCCACGCACTGCGCGGTGGGGTTGGACGGAAAGCCGAGGATCATCATCTTCGGTTTCGGGATCGAGCCGCGAATGGCCCGTTCCAGCTCGGCGAAGAAGTCCACGCCCGGCACCAGCGGCACCGAACGCACCTGGGCACCGGCAATCACCGCGCCGTAGATGTGAATCGGGTAGCTCGGGTTCGGCACCAGTACCGTGTCGCCCTGATCCAGGGTCGCCAGCATCAAATGCGCCAGGCCTTCCTTGGAACCGATGGTGACGATGGCTTCGCTTTCCGGGTCGATATCGACCGCGTAGCGTTCCTTGTACCAGTTGGAAATCGCCCGGCGCAGACGTGGAATGCCCTTGGACGTGGAGTAACCGTGGGTGTCTTCACGTTGGGCAACTTGTACCAGTTTTTCGACGATGTGCGGCGGCGTGGCCCCGTCGGGGTTGCCCATGCTCAAGTCGATGATGTCTTCACCACGGCGCCGCGCGGCCATCTTCAGCTCGGCGGTGATGTTGAAAACGTAAGGGGGGAGTCGATCAATGCGCGCAAAGCGGCGCGGCGAACCTTGTTCAGCCATTGTTGCCTCGGATAACGTAAGCGCCCGGAACCGTCCGAGCGACGCTGGTCACTGCGGTGACCTGTGGCGGAAGATAAGGGCTGTGATGGCAGACTGTCCAGCCTGCATGTAAACAAATTTTTCCCAAGGAAATCGGTAGATGGAATTCACCAGCGGCTTCTTGCTGAGCCTTTCGCTGTGCCTGGACATCGGCGTAGCCAACATCGCAATGATCACCCTGGCGATGCAGCGCGGTTACTTTCAGGGCTTCGCGCTGGGCCTCGGCACCTGCGTCGGCGACCTGATCTACGCGATGCTGGCGCTGGCAGGCATGACCGTGCTGCTGCAGTACGAAAGCGTGCGCTGGGTGCTGTGGATCGGCGGGTCGGCGCTGTTGGTCTACTTTGCGGCGAAGATGATCTATTCGGCGATTCATCACGAAGCGCAGCTGGCGGCGACGGCGGAGGTGGGGCAGAACTCGCATCGCAAGGAGTTCTTTCGCGGGATTTTCCTCGCCATGTCTTCACCGAGCGCGATTCTCTGGTTCGCCGCGGTGGGCGGCACCCTGATCGCCCGTTCCGGTGGCGGTGGCCCTGTAAGTTCGGTGCTGTTCCTCGGCGGCTTCCTGTGCGCCGGGCTGCTGTGGTCGGCCGGGCTGTGCTTCGCCGCGAGCCACGGCGGCAAGTTGCTCGGCGACAAGCTGTTGCGCTACTCCTACATGGCATCTGCCGCGATCTTCTGCTATTTCGCGGTGTACGTGATCGTATCCGGTTATAACGAGTTCGTCGGTTCCGGGGCCGCCGACCAGTTGCACGCCCTGTAGCATTGCGAATCGGGTTTGGCTTCTATACTCAGCAGCCGAACCCCTTCTTTTGTTCCAGGAGTCGAGTCATGGATGAGCAAAAACGCGTCGAAGTGGCTGAACCTCGCTTCGAACATGGACACTTCCTGCTGATCGCAGGATTTCGTGGCCGATTTACCCAGGACACCGCCAAGCACATCCCCACGCTGTGGGAAAAGTTCTTGCCGCACCTGGGAAAGATACAGGGACAAAAAAACGAAGTGACCTACGGCGTTTGCAGCAATTTCGACGACCAAGGTGGCTTCGATTACATCGCCGGGGTGGAAATCAGCAAGCTCGACGACCTCGACCAGAAGGTCTACCAGTGGGTCGAAGTGCTGCCTCGTCAGTACGCCGTGTTCGAGCACAAGGGACCGCTCGATGAGTTACCGCAAACCCTGCAATACATCTACAAGACCTGGCTGCCGACCTCCCACTATGTGGAGCTCAACGCCCCGGAGCTGGAACGCTACAGCGCCGATTTCAATCCACGGCTGCACACCGGCAAACTGGAAATCTGCGTGCCGGTCGACACCAAAGCCTGAACCATAACGATGAGGCGGATCACTGATCCGCCTCATGTTGTTCAACCGCGCTTGCCCTTGCCCAGCCGTCGCGCCCGCAACAGGTCGATGCCCAAGGTGATAAAGCCGAACGTACTGATGCCCAACACCATCAACAGGCCGATTTCAACGCTGCTCATAAGCGGTTACCCCCAAGGATGATCAGAGACACACCGCAGGAATAGCCTGTCACCGGCGCGAAGAAAAGCGCTTATACGCAGGCTTTACGCCCCCCGCGCGGATCGATATGCACACCTTATTCCTTTATGCTTTGCGCACTTTTCTCCGCTGATTTTCGAGCTGCCATGAACACCGTCATCCGCAACGTCACCGCCGCCGACCTGGACCGCTGCTACGCCATCGAAACCGTTGCCTACGAAGGCGATGAAGCCGCCACGCGCGAAAAAGATCGCCACGCGCATCGCCACCTGGCCGGAGGGTTTTATCGTCGCCGAAGTGGAGGGCGTGGTCGCCGGGTTCATCAATTCGGGCGCGGCATTTGACGTGCAGATGTCCGACGAGGCGTTCAAGGAACTGATCGGCCACGACCCGAAAGGGCCGAACGTGGTGATCATGTCGGTGGTGGTACACCCGGACTATCAGGGGCAGGGCCTGGCCAAGCGATTGATGGCCGAATTCATCGAGCGCATGCGCGGTATGGACAAGGCGACGATTCATCTGATGTGCAAGGAGAAGCATATTGCGCTGTACGCCGGGTTCGGCTTTGCCTACATCAAGCCGTCGGAGTCCGACCATGGCGGGATGGCGTGGCACGAGATGATCCTCACGCTCTAAGTCATCACCAATCAAAACCTGTAGGAGCTGCCGCAGGTGCGATCTTTTGATCTTGCTGTTGAGAAGATCAA
>NZ_JABULD010000597.1:0-2365 GCF_014060985.1 Pseudomonas sp. MD195_PC81_125 | reverse complement strand
CTCCCCGCAGTGATCGGTGGTGTACACAAAACCTGTGGGAGCTGGCTTGCCAGCGATGGGGCCTCTGAGGGCGATATATCCCTATCGCCTGACCTTTCGCAAACAAAACCAAAAACAATATTTGCTTTATTTGTACACAAAAGCATAATCCACTGCGTGCGAGTTCCTGACCGCATGGTCAACAAATTCGCGTATGCCTCAAAGGGCTGCTGCCACCCCTCATGGGTCCGGCCCTGGAAATAACAATAAAACTCTTGAGGAGTACTCGCTGTGGAAAGCCGCAAATCCGAAGCATCGACGCTGGAACTCTCGCCGCCCTTACGCACAGGCGTGCTGGAGCGCATCTTCAAACTCAGCTTGCATGGCACCACGGTGAAGACCGAGCTGATTGCCGGTCTGACAACCTTCATCACCATGGCTTACATCATCTTCGTCAACCCGAACATCATGGCCGATGCCGGGATCGATCACGGTGCAGCCTTCGTCGCCACCTGCATCGCCGCCGCACTCGGCTGCCTGCTGATGGGCCTGTACGCCAACTGGCCGGTGGGCCTGGCACCAGGCATGGGCCTCAACGCCTTCTTCACTTACACCGTGGTCGGCACCATGGGCTACAACTGGGAAACCGCGCTGGGTGCAGTGTTCGTTTCCGGCGTGCTGTTCATGATCCTGACCTTCTCGCGGATTCGCGAATGGCTGCTCAACAGCATCCCGGTCAGCCTGCGCTTTGCGATGGGCGCCGGTGTCGGTCTGTTCCTCGGGCTGATCGGTCTGAAAACCGCCGGTATCGTCGTCGACAGCCCGGCGACTCTGATCAAGCTCGGCTCCCTGCGTGAACCCGGCCCGCTGCTGGCGGCGATCTGCTTCCTGATGATTGCGATCCTCAGCTACCACAAAGTATTCGGCGCGATCCTCATCAGCATTATCACCGTGACCCTCGCCGGTTGGGGCCTGGGCATCGTGCACTACGAAGGAATCATGTCGACCCCGCCAAGCCTGGCGCCGACCTTCATGGCAATGAACGTCGCGGGCGTGTTCAACGTCAGCATGATCAGCGTGGTCCTGGCTTTCCTCTTCGTACACATGTTCGACACCGCCGGCACGCTGATGGGCGTCGCCCAACGCGCCAATCTGGTCAACGCTGACGGGCGTATCGAAAACCTCTCCCGCGCCATGAAAGCCGACAGTGCCTCCAGTGTCTTCGGCGCGGTGGTCGGTGTTCCTCCTGTTACCAGCTATGTGGAAAGTGCCGCTGGCGTAGCCGCTGGTGGTCGGACTGGTCTTACCGCAGTCACCGTGGGTGTGCTATTTATAGCCGCGATGTTTTTCGCACCACTGGCTGGGATGATTCCGGCTTACGCCACCGCCGGTGCACTGATTTACGTCGCGATGCTGATGATGGGCGGCATGGCCCACATTGAGTGGGACGAAGCCACCGATGCGATTCCGGCGATCGTCACCGCAATCATGATGCCGCTGACCTTCTCGGTCGCCGACGGCATTGCGCTGGGCTTCATCACCTACGTGGCGTTGAAGGCCGGTACCGGCAAGTACAAGGAAATTTCCGTCAGCCTGTGGGTGCTCTGCGCGATCTTCATCGCCAAGTTCATCTTCTTGTAAGCGTCACGCGGTTCAAGCGTCAAACCAGCCTCACCCTCACGAGTGGGGCTTTTGCACATTCTTGAGTACAACAAAAAAAGGAGCAAAGTGATGAGTCTGGAAACCTGGCTGCTGTTCAGCGGCGCTGCATTGGTGGTGATCCTGATTCCGGGGCCGCTGTCTTTGCTGATGATCAGCAACAGTCTGAACTACGGCTTGCGCCGCTCTTACCCGGCGTTTCTCGGCGGCGTGATCGCCTCGATCTGCCTGCTCAGTGCATCGGCGCTGGGGCTGGGCGCGCTGCTATTGGCCTCGGAACAGTTGTTCAACGCCCTGAAAATCGTTGGCGCGCTGTACCTGTTCTACCTCGCCTGGCAGAGCTGGCAGCAATCGCGTCAGCCATCGGTCGGCGCCGAAGTGCCGCAGGCCGCACCGGTGCCACGTTTCCGCACCCTGTTCGGCCGCGCGTTTGTGTTGGGCGCGAGCAATCCGAAGGACATTCTGTTTTTCGCCGCGTTTCTGCCGCAGTTCCTCAGCGCGCAACAACCGTTCTTGCCGCAGTTACTGATCATGATCGCGACCTGGGTGGTGCTCGACCTGTGCTGCAAACTGGCTTACGGGCTGGGTGCGCATGGCGCGGCGCGCTATTTGCGTAGCGGCAAGGGGCAGAGCTGGTTCAACCGGGTGAGTGCCGGGTTGTTCAGTGGTGCGGGCGCTGCGTCGCTGTTGAGCCGTTAAAGAGCAAAAAGATCGCAGCCTGCGGCAG
>NZ_JABULD010000496.1:0-9439 GCF_014060985.1 Pseudomonas sp. MD195_PC81_125 | reverse complement strand
CTGACACGACGCCTTCGCGAGCAGGCTCGCTCCCACAAGGTATGCGCCGCAAGGCTTGGCCCCGTTCATCGACTGAACGGGGCCTTTGTGCGTAATCAAAGAAGCTCTCGACAACCCACGGCATAATGCGCGCCGTGATGACAATTTTCGAACGGACAAGGCGAGCGACGTGTTGAAGAAAACCCTGTTCCAGTTGCACTGGTTTTTCGGCATCACTGCCGGGCTGGTGCTGGCCCTGATGGGCATTACCGGTGCCGCCTACTCGTTCCAGGACGAAATCCTGCGGGCGCTGAACCCGTCAGTGTTGCAGGTGGAAAAACAGGTCGCTGGCGTCCTGCCCCCGGTCGAGCTGGTGGAACACATCGAAGCAAGCGCCGGCAAGAAAGTCGCGATGCTCTGGGTCGAAACCGACAGCGGCAACGCCGCACGTGTCTACTTCACCCCGCCCAAAGGCGAACGTCGCGGCGAGATGCGCTACTTCGATCCGTACACCGGCGAGTTCATGGGCGACGCTGTGGGCCAGGACTTTTTCGGTCTGATGCTGCAACTGCACCGCTTCCTCGCCATGGGCGATACCGGGCGCAACATCACCGGCGCCTGCACCTTGATCCTGGTGTTCTTCTGCCTCTCCGGGCTGTACCTGCGCTGGCCGCGCCAGTGGAACAGCTGGCGCGTGTGGCTGACCCTCGACTGGCAGAAAAAGGGCCGCAGCTTCAACTGGGATTTGCACTCGGTGGCCGGCACCTGGTGCCTGCTGGTGTACCTGCTGCTGGCGTTGACCGGGTTGTCCTGGTCGTACGAGTGGTACAACAAAGGCCTGACCAGACTGCTTTCCGATGCGCCGCAAAACGAACGCATGCGCGGCGGTCGTGGCCCGGCGCCGGAAGGCCCGGCACCGACGGCCGACTACGCGGCGATGTGGAGCAGCATCTATAGCGCTGCCGGCCCGGGCCTGTCGGCGTATAACATCCGCATGCCGCCAGTGGCCGGGCAACCGGCGACCGTGTTCTACCTGCTCGACAGCTCGCCGCATGATCGCGCGCTGAACCAGATCACCCTCGACCCGGCCACCGGCATCGTCAAACGTGTCGACCGCTACGCCGACAAGAGCTTCAAGGCGCAGCTGTTGACCAGCATTTACGCGCTGCACGTCGGCAGCTATTTCGGTCTGGCCGGACGGATCATCGTCACCCTCGCGGCGGTGTGCATGCCGCTGTTTTTCATCACCGGATGGCTGCTGTATCTGGACCGCCGGCGCAAGAAAAAACAGATTCAGGACGCACGCAAAGGTCTTCAGACTCCGGCCGGCGATGCACCGGCATGGCTGGTGGGTTTCGCCAGCCAAAGCGGTTTTGCCGAACAACTGGCGTGGCAGACCGCCGGGCAATTACAGGCCGCCGGGCTGCCGGTGAAGGTGCAGCCGCTGGCGGACGTCAGCGCCGAGGATCTGCGCGAATCGAGCAATGCGTTGTTCGTAGTCAGCACGTTCGGCGACGGCGAAGCACCGGACAGCGCGCGCGGTTTCGAACGCAAAGTGCTGCGCACCGCTGCCAGCTTCGACGGCCTGAACTATGCGGTACTGGGCCTTGGCGATCGCCAGTATCCACACTTCTGCGGCTTCGCCCGACGCCTGCATCAGTGGCTTGGCGATCACGGCGGCAAGACCCTGTTCGCTCCGGTGGAAGTCGATAGCGGCGACCCGTACGCCCTGCGTCACTGGCAGACGCAGCTCGGCCTGATCACCGGGCAAGCACCGGTCGACACCTGGCAAGCGCCGAGCTACGACAACTGGACGTTGGTCAGCCGCGAACTGATGAACCCCGACAGCAGCGGCGCGCCGGTTTACCTGTTGGGCCTGAAGGCGCCGAGTACCAGCAGCTGGCTGGCCGGGGATCTGGTAGAGGTGCTGCCACGCAATTGCGCGTGGGCGGTCGAACATTTCCTCGACGGCCTCGGCATTCGCGGCGAAACCCGCGTGACGATCAACGGCCTGGAAGAGCCGCTGGAAGTCGCCCTCGCCTCGCGCCAACTGCCCCGAGCATCGCGCGCATCTGGTCGGCCTGCATGCGCAAGCGCTGGTGGAGGCAATGGTGCCGCTGGCGATGCGCGAGTACTCGATTGCCTCGATTGCCGCTGACGGTGTGCTGGAGTTGATCGTGCGCCAGGAGCAGCACAGCGATGGCAGCCTGGGCATCGGTTCCGGTTGGCTGACCGAGCATGCTCCGGTCGGCGGCAGCATCAGCCTGCGTGTACGTCGCAACAGTGGCTTCCACCTGCCAAACGAACCGGTGCCGATGATTCTGCTGGGCAACGGCACCGGCCTCGCCGGGCTGCGCAGCCTGCTCAAGGCACGCATCGCCGACGGTCAGCAGCGTCACTGGCTGCTGTTCGGCGAGCGCAATCGCGAGCATGATTTCCTCTGCCGCGCGGAGCTGGAAGAGTGGTTGATCAATGGCGACCTGGCGCGACTCGATCTGGCGTTTTCACGGGATCAGGCGCAGAAGATTTACGTCCAGGATCGCCTGCGCGAATCCGCTGAAGAGCTGAAGAAGTGGCTGGCCGATGGTGCGGTGATCTATATCTGCGGCAGCCTTCAGGGCATGGCCGCCGGCGTCGATCAGGCACTCAACGACATCCTCGGCAGCGCCGAAGTCGAACGCCTGATTGAACAGGGCCGCTACCGCCGCGACGTGTACTGACTCAGAAGAGCCCCTCACCCTAACCCTCTCCCGGAGGGAGAGGGGACTGATTGGGGGATGCCGGATAAATGCGCCGACCTGAAGGTGATGTACCGAATCCGTAATCGACTCGGTCTTTCAGGTCGATGTACAACTCGATACAACTCCGTAGGCTCCCTCTCCCTCCGGGAGAGGGCTGGGGTGAGGGTCCTCGTCTACAGTGAGATTTCCAGCCACTTCACAAGGATTGTGAAGCATGCAAAATCGCCTCACTCTCGCTCAGTTCGCCCGCCAGTTACGCAGCAGCCAAACCGATTGCGAACAATTACTCTGGCAAAAACTTCGTTCACGCCAAGTCGCCAATCTGAAATTCCGCAGGCAGTTTCCATGTCCGCCCTATGTCCTGGATTTTTACTGCGTAGAGCTGAAACTGGCGATTGAGCTGGATGGGGGTCAACACTATGAAATAGCGGGCTTGATCCACGATCAACGTCGGACGCTTTTCCTGGAACGTCAGGGCATTGAAGTTGTGCGATTCAGTAATCTCGAAGTAATGCAGCAGATGGATGATGTACTGGAGCAAATCACAAGAATTGCCGCGAATCGAAAAACACCCTCACCCTCCAAGCGGTCCGACATTTCGGGAGGGCCGGGGTGAGGGTTGTTTTTGATCTTCAAACTGGCTGCAACTTCTGCTCGAAAACCGCCACCCCATTCAAATCCCGCAACACCACACTCATCTTCCCGCTCTGCCCTTCGATATTCACCTCGCCAAAAAACTGAAACCCGGCAAACGGTGAAGCGTTCTGCGTCGGTGGTGCTTTCTGGAACACCACCTCCGGGCCGAAGGTCTTGTCCAGCGGATTGGGCCCGAAACTGCCGGCATTCAGCGGCCCGGCGACAAACTCCCAGAACGGTTCGAAATCCTGAAACGCCGCGCGATCCGGGTGGTAATGATGCGCCGCGCAGTAATGCACGTCCGCGGTCAGAAACACGAAATTGCGCACGTGCTGCGCCCGCAGAAAACCGAGCAGTTCGGCGACTTCCAGTTCACGCCCTTGCGCCGGGCCGGGATCACCGTTGGCCACCGCCTCCCAGCGTGCGACGCCGGGGCTGACTTCGCCGTCGGGCACGCCGAGGCCGATCGGCATGTCGGCGGCGATCACCTTCCACTGTGCCTTGGAGTGCTTCAAGCCGCGCTTGAGCCAGTCCAGTTGTTCACGTCCCAAAAACGGTTTGGCCGCGCCAAGGTTGTCGTCGTTGGCCCCGCGATAGCTGCGCATGTCGAGCACGAACACGTCGAGCATCGGCCCGTAGCTGAGCTTGCGATAAATCCGCCCGCCGCCATCGGCCGCCTGCAAACGCATCGGCGAATATTCCAGCCAGGCCTTGCGCGCACGGCCGACCAGGGTGTGGATATCTTTCTCTTGATAACGCTCGTCGAGCTGCTTGCCCGGCGACCAGTTGTTGACCACTTCGTGGTCGTCCCACTGCCAGATCTGCGGTACTTCGGCATTGAAGCGGCGGATGTTTTCATCCATCAGGTTGTAGCGGTAATTGCCGCGATAGTCGTCGAGGGTCTGCGCCACTTTGCTCTTGGCTTCGGTGGTGAGGTTGCGCCAGATCCGCCCGCCTTCGGTGGTCACTTGCGCCGGCACCGGGCCGTCGGCGTAGATGGTGTCGCCGCTGTGGATAAAGAAGTCCGGCAGGCGCAGGCGCATGGATTCGTAGATGCGCATGCCACCGATGTCCGGGTTGATGCCAAAGCCCTGGCCGACCGTGTCACCGCTCCAGACGAAACGGATGTTGCGTCGCGCCTTCGGTGCGCTGCGCAAATGGCCGAGCCACGGTTCGCTGGCGACGCCGGATTGCGCGTCCTTGAAATACACCCGATAGAAAATCGCCTGATCGGCGGGCAGCCCGGTCAGCTCAACCCGGGCGGTGAAATCGGTGCGCGCGTCAGCCAGGGGCGAGACGACACGGCGCGGGTGGCGAAACTGGCTGCGGGTGTCCCACTCGACCACCATCCGCGCCGGACGGTCGCTGCGGCTCCAGATCATCGCGCGGTCGCCTTGCAGGTCGCCGGACTGCACGCCGTCGGTGAGTTGCGGCCGATCCTTGACCGACGCGATCACTGCCGGCGCCAGCCCCGGCATCAGCAGCCCGGCACCGACAACCTGCATGACCCGTCGGCGACCAACGTTGAAATCGCTCATGCGTGTTCTCCCTGAAAAAAGGAAAACTTAAGCACGGGATCATGAATCCGGCATGACACAAACAAAGATCGCAGCCTGCGGCAGCTCCTACAGGGTGGGTGTGGCAGATCAAGCCTGTTAGGCTCTCCCCGAACCCGACACTCCGTGAAGGAAGGCTCTATGTTGAAGGCGTTTGCCCTGTTAACCCTGCTGGCGTCCAGCGCCGTGCATGCGCAAACCACGCTGCAAAGCGACTTGCCACTGAAATACATCGAACAGGTCCACCCGGACGCGAACACTCGACCACTGGTGATATTCCTGCACGGCTACGGCAGTAACGAAGCCGATCTGATCGGTATGAAATTTCAGCTGCCGGCGCAGTACAACTACCTCTCGGTGCAGGCGCCGCTGGCGTTGGGCGAAGGACGTTTCCAGTGGTTTCGCAAGAAAGGCGAAGGGGCTTACAACGGCGAGACCGATGATCTGCAGGCCAGCGGCCAGAAGTTGCGGGAGTTTGTCGCGCAGGCGGCGCAGAAATATCACGCCAGCCCGGACAAGGTGTACCTGTTCGGTTTTCAGTCAGGGCGCGATGATGACCTACGAAGTGGGCTTGCGTCCGCCAGTGGCGGTCGGCGGGATTGCGGCGTTGAGCGGACGGCTGTTGCCGGTGTTGAAAACCGAACTAGAAGCCGAGCAGCCACCGCTGCCGCTGCACATCTTCATCGGCCATGGCACCGCCGATGATCGAGTGCCGTACCGCGACGGCACCGAGGCCAATACGCTGCTGCAGAAACTCGCCTATAAGCCCGAGTTTCACGCCTATCCCGGCGTCGGCCACAGCATCAGCGCGGCCGAGCTGCGTGACTTGAACGCCTGGCTGCAGCAGCTCAACCCGTGACGGTCACTTGTCCTTGAGGATGGTTTTCACCAGCGCATCGTGACCGCTTTTGTCGCTGGCCCGGGAAATCACCTGGACCAAGGCCATGCGTTTGCCGGAGGCGGCGAGCAGGGTGGTATTGAGTGTCTGGCCGCCGCCTTGGGTGGCAGTACTGTCGACCTGACGCACGCCGAGGCCGCTGCTTTTCTGGGTCAGACTCTTTTCTGTGAGCTTGTTGAAGTCCGGCAGCGCCTTGCGCTGGTCATCGATGAAACTTGCCAGGCTGCCGTCGAGAAATTCGTTGTCGTTGTCCTTCACGCTGGTGCCACCGGCGATCTGGTTTTCCGCGGCGATGACCACGGTCTTGGTCGCCTGATTGGTGTACATCGTGCCTTTGGCACCGGTCGGCCCGGCTGGCAGCGGGTCGGCGCTGAAGCCTTTGGGCAGGACGAAGGTGAACTTGCCGTCGAGCATCGATACGTTGTTGGTCGAGGCCTTTTCCTTGGGCTTGGCTGCCTGGGCGTTGAGGGCGCCGAGAGCGGCGACCGCCGCCAGCAACAGGACGACGGCTTTCTTGCTGAGCAATGACATGTGAATCTCCGAGGGATGGTCTCGCCAGGGCGGCGATGATCCCACGGAGCATGCCTGGCATTCCAGCGCGGTTTGTCAGGTGTTCGCATCAGCCTCGGGAGTACGGTTTTTTGCCGGAACAGGTCGGGCCAGCAGTTTACGGGTGACCCCGAGCATGGCCACCGATACCGCGACACCGGCGATGAATCCGCTGAGGCCGAGGCTTGGCAGGGTCAGCGCCGACACCAGACAAAACGCCGAAAACGAGTACATGCCCGTCGCCGTCGCCCGCAGCAATGCCGCGGTAAATGCCGGGCCACGAGTCTGCTGAGAAAACACCGCCATCACACTCCCGAGTACCGGGAACACCGCGAGCAGACCGCTCCAGCGTTCGCCCACGGTACTGGCGAGCATCGTCACCAACAGCGTCAGCGCCGCGCCGGCAATCATTCGCCAGAGCAGTTTGTCCGATTTCGGTGCCGGGCCGTTCAGCACCGGTTGCACATTGGGGAACAGGTACGGCGCGGCGAGCAGGGCAGTGGCCGCCGCCGCGACCGAGAACGTCAGTGACGACGGAATCAGCGACAACACCAGCGCCAGCACCGCCCACACCGCCAGGGAAATCGTCAGCGCCCATGGCCAGTTCGCCCGCTGCGCCACCTGCGCGTAGGTGATGCAGAAGGCGATCATGGCGAACATCGCCGACAGTGCCGCCACCGCCGATTGCGCAGCAAACTGCGGCCCCTGTTCGATGGCGAGGAAAAACAGAATCGGCCCGACCACCACCGGCAGCCCCGACAGCCACCCGGCGACGCTCGGCCCCCAGCGCTTGCCGGCAAGGGAAATCAGCAGCAGAAAACCGGGGATCAGCAGTAATTTGAGAATCAGCACGCGGGAGGCCTCCGGGGATGGAACGGCCAAGGTAACCGATTGGCGCATTGATCGACAATTTTTGTATACAAAGTGTGCGAGTGATATCCGCTATGCTCTGAAGATCAGGGTTTACCGGGGTCGATGCCGCAATGAACAAACCATCGAAGTTGCTGCTTGGGTGCTGTGGCATCGGCTTGTGGGCGTTGTTACTTACACCGACCTGGGCCAATTGGCAGGACGCGGTGCCCGGCGCGCAAATCATCGGCACCGGCGATTTCAGTGTGTTCGGCTTCGACGTCTACAACGCCCGGTTGTGGAGCGCGGCACGCCCACTGTCGACCGAACAGCCCTTCGCCCTGGAGCTGATCTACCGGCGCGAGATCTCGCGCGATGATCTGGTGCAGGCCAGTGTCGATGAAATCAAACGGCTGGCAGGCTCGGGCGTCAGTCCCGCGCAACTGGCCAGGTGGCAAGGACAAATGCAGCAATCGTTCGTCGATGTGCAGGCGGGCACACGGATTACCGGCGTATACCTGCCGGGGCAGGGTGCGCGATTCTTTGTCGGGCAGCAGTTGCAGCACGAAATTGATGATCCGCAATTTGCCCGGGCGTTTTTCGATATCTGGCTGGATCCGCGTACTCGTAATCCCGAATTGCGCGAGCAGTTACTGGGTATGAGTCGTTAGGAGCAAAAGATCGCAGCCTTCGGCAGCGCCTACAGGATATGCATTCCAATGCAGGAGCTGCCGAAGGCTGCGATCTTTTGCTCTTCAAGGGTTCAACTGAAACCTCTAAGCTGCGTCTTTCGAACTTGTTTCTGGATGTGTGCGTGAAATTCAGCTTACCCAAAATCGCCACTGCGCCGTTCTGCCCGCCAGAAGTAGCCGGCAGCGTCGCGGTCGATCCGAACGCTTCGTTCTTCAAACGCGTGCTGCGTTTTGCCGGTCCCGGCTTGCTGGTGTCGATCGGCTACATGGACCCCGGTAACTGGGCGACCGCCATCGAGGCCGGTTCGCGTTTTGGTTACAGCCTGCTGTTTGTCGTGTTGCTGGCAAGCCTGGCGGGGATGGTTGTGCAATGCCTTTGCTCGCGGCTGGGCATCGCCACCGGCCGCGATCTCGCGCAATTGTCCCTTGAGCGCTACAGCACCCCGACCGCGCGCCTGCAATGGGTGCTGGCGGAAATCTCGATCATCGCCACCGATCTGGCCGAAGTGCTCGGCTGTGCCTTGGCCTTCCATTTATTGCTGGGTTGTTCGCTGACCTTCGGCATTGCCCTGACTGCCTTCGATACGCTGCTGGTGCTGGCTCTGCAGAACCGTGGCTTCCGTCGGCTGGAGGCAATCATGCTGGTGCTGGTGGCGACCATCGGCGTGTGTTTCTTCGTTGAGCTGGTGCTGATCAAACCTTACTGGCCGCAGGTGTTCGCCGGATTCAAACCGTCGCTCTCGGCGATCAGCGATGCTGCGCCGCTGTACCTGGCGATCGGTATTCTTGGCGCGACGGTGATGCCGCACAACCTTTACCTGCACACCTCGATTGTGCAAACGCGGATGATCGGCAAGGATCTGGCCAGCAAGCAGGACGCGGTGAACCTGGCGCGCATCGACACCATTGGCTCGCTGGCGCTGGCGCTGCTGGTCAACGCGGCGATCCTGATTCTGGCGGCGGCCGCTTTTCATCAGTCGGGGCATACCGACGTGGTCGACATTCAGGACGCCTACCACCTGCTCGACCCGCTGGTCGGTGGCGCGCTGGCCAGTGTGCTGTTCGGCGTCGCGTTGCTGGCGTCGGGGCAGAGCTCGACGTTCACCGGGACCATCGCCGGGCAGGTGATCATGGAGGGTTACCTGAACCTGCGAATTCCCTGCTGGCAGCGGCGTCTGATCACGCGTGGGCTGGCGTTGATCCCGGCATTCATTGGCGTGTGGCTGATGGGCGACAACGCGGTGGGCAAATTGCTGGTGTTGAGTCAGGTGGTGTTAAGCCTGCAGCTGCCATTTGCGCTGTACCCGTTGATCCGCATGACCAGCGACAAACAACTGATGGGGCCGTTTGTGAATCGGCTGCCGACCCGGGTGCTGGCGTGGGGATTGTTTGTGGTGATCAGTGGGGCGAATGCCTGGTTGATTCTGCAGATGGTGGTGTGACTTTCAAAGCACCTTGTGGCGAGGGGATTTATCCCCGATCCAGTGCGAAGCGCTGGCAAAGATGTGTGTCGAGGCGAAAAATTCTGGGGCTGCTGCG
>NZ_JABULD010000254.1:0-27679 GCF_014060985.1 Pseudomonas sp. MD195_PC81_125 | reverse complement strand
GCCGCGGATCTTGTCGCCGATGCCACCCGTGGCAGTGCTCATGGCCGGAGCCATGCGGGAAGTCTGTGAAGGAATCATTGTTCCACCCGTTTTTGAATTTGTTATGTGGTGTTGTTTGCACGCACTGCGACCGAAGGTTCATATCCGGACTCAATGTGGAGTCGATGGTGGGCAGTGGACGAAAAATCGTCAATTCGTCGAAACGCCATAGTGTTCGATAATCGCACGCAAAACTAACCGGCTGGTACACTTTAAATTGCTGTGCGCAGTCATGCAGCCAATAATTTCCCCACGATAAAAAACATCCGGTGTAGGAGCTGCCGAAGGCTGCGATCTTTTTGAATTTGCTTTTCAGGATCAGGATCAAAAGATCGCAGCCTTTCGGCAGCTCCTACCTTAAAGATAAGCGCGGCGAAGTCCGGGAGTAGAAACATGCAGCGTTCCATTGCCACCGTTTCCCTGAGCGGCACCCTGCCGGAAAAGCTCGAAGCCATTGCCGCCGCCGGGTTCGACGGGGTCGAGATTTTCGAGAACGATCTTCTGTATTACGACGGCAGCCCGCGGGAAATCAGGCAGATGTGCGCTGACCTGGGGATCGCTATCACGCTGTTCCAGCCGTTTCGCGACTTCGAGGGCTGCCGGCGTGATCGGCTGGCGCGCAATCTGGAGCGGGCCGAGCGCAAGTTCGATTTGATGCAGGAACTGGGCACCGATCTGGTGTTGGTCTGCAGCAACGCCTCGGCGGACAGCATCGGCGATCAACAGATTCTCGTCGATGACCTGCTCCTGCTGGCCGAACGGGCCGGCGCGCGCGGGTTGCGCATCGGTTATGAAGCGCTGGCCTGGGGCCGGCACGTCAATACGTATCAACAGGTCTGGGACATCGTCCGTCAGGCCGATCATCCGGCGCTTGGCGTGCTGCTCGACAGCTTTCACACCTTGTCATTGAAAGGCGATCCAAGCGCGATCGCCGACATTCCCGGCGACAAGATCTTCTTCGTACAAATGGCCGACGCGCCGATCCTCGCCATGGATGTGCTGGAGTGGAGCCGGCATTTCCGCTGCTTCCCGGGGCAGGGTGAGTTCGATCTGCCCGGCTTCCTCGCACCGATCATCCAGAGCGGTTACACCGGTCCGTTGTCGCTGGAAATTTTCAACGACGGCTTCCGCGCCGCACCACCACGGGCGAATGCCGCCGATGGTCTGCGTTCGCTGCTGTACCTGGAAGAGAAGACCCGTCAGCGGCTGGAGCAGCAACCGACGCCGGTGGCCAACCGCGAAATCCTCTTCGAAACGCCACCGGCCAGCGAGTACAACGGCATTGAGTTTCTGGAGTTCGCTGTCGACGAAAGCCTCGGCGCCAAACTGAGCAACTGGCTGGAGCGCCTGGGCTTCGTCAAGGCCGGGCAGCACCGCTCCAAGAGCGTGAGCCTGTTGCGTCAGGGCGATATCAACCTGATCCTCAACGCCGAACCGTATTCGTTCGGCCACAGTTTCTTTGAGGCGCACGGCCCGTCGCTGTGCGCCACTGCCGTGCGGGTCAAGGACAGCGCCAGCGCCCTGGCCCGCGCCGTCGCCTATAAGGGCCAGCCCTATCGCGGTCTGGTCGGCCCCAACGAACTGGAACTGGCCGCGGTGCGCGCGCCGGACGGCAGCCTGATTTATCTGGTGGATGAAGCGGCGGATGTCTATGGCACCGACTTCAATCTGCTGCCGAACGCTCAGGCCCGTGGCGGCCTCAAGCGCATCGATCACATGGCGATGGCACTGCCGGCCGACAGCCTCGACAGTTGGGTGCTGTTCTACAAGAGCCTGCTGGATTTCGAGGCCGACGATGAGGTGGTACTGCCCGATCCGTACGGGCTGGTGAAGAGCCGCGCGTTGCGCAGCCGTGACAGTTCGATCCGCTTGCCGCTGAACATCTCGGAGAACCGCAATACCGCGATCTCCCATGCGCTGTCGAGTTATCGCGGCTCGGGTGTGCATCACATCGCCTTCGATTGTGACGACATCTTCGCTGAAGTCAGTCGCGCCAAAGAGGCGGGGGTGCCGTTGCTGGATATTCCGCTCAACTATTACGACGACCTCGCTGCGCGCTTCGATTTCGACGATGAATTCCTCAGCGAACTGGCGTACTACAACGTGCTCTACGACCGCGATGCCCAGGGCGGTGAGCTGTTCCACGTTTATACCGAGCCGTTCGAGGGGCGCTTCTTCTTCGAGATCATCCAGCGTAAAAACGGCTATGCCGGTTATGGTGCGGCGAACGTCGCGGTACGTCTGGCGGCGATGGCCAAATCACGCAGCGGCGCGGTGCGCCAGGCGAAGTTGTAGGAATTTCGTAAACGCGGGATTAAACACGGGCCGAGTGGCTTCCTTCACTGTGCAGCGCGGCCCATAATCGCCCACCTGTGCAGTGATGGCCGTGAGCCCGCAATGACAATGACTTCAGAACTCCCCGCCGCTCCCGTCGAATCCGGCATCGAGCCGCGCAAGAGTCGCAAGAACAACCCGGAAAAGACCCGCGAGAACATCCTGCAGGAGGCGATCGTCGAGTTCGTCCAGCAGGGTTTGTCCGGTGCCCGCGTTGACGCGATCGCCGAGCGTATCCATACCTCCAAACGCATGATCTATTACTACTTCGGCAGTAAGGAGCAGTTGTACGTCGAGGTGTTGGAGAAGCTTTACGGCGATATCCGCAGCACCGAAAACCGCCTGCACCTGGCCGAGTTGCCGCCGGTGGTGGCGATTCGCCGACTGGTGGAATTTACCTTTGATCACCACGACCGCAACGTCGATTTCGTGCGCATCGTCTGCATCGAAAACATCCACAACGCCGAATTCGTGAAGCGTTCCGATGCGATCAAGGCGATGAACAATACGATCCTCGATTCGCTGGGCGAGATTTTGCGCCGCGGTGCTGAAGAAGGGGTGTTCCGCGCCGGGCTCGACGCGCTGGATGTGCACTTGCTGATCAGCTCGTTCTGCTTCTACCGCGTCTCGAACCGCCACACGTTCGGTGAGATCTTTCAGATCGACCTGCCGGACGAAAGCATCAAGCAGCGTCATCGCGAGATGATCTGCGAGTCGGTGTTGCGCTACTTGCAGCCCTGACAAGCAAAAGATCGCAGCCTTCGGCAGCTCCTACACAAGGCCCTGTGGGAGCTGCCGAAGGCTGCGATCTTTTGATCTTTTAAAACGTTCATGCTTTGAAAATGCGCCAGCATGCGCTGCGCATCCGGCACCACGCCGCTGAACAGCTCAAACGCCTTCACCGCTTGAAACACCGCCATGTTGCCGCCGTCCAGCGTGCGGCAGCCCAAGGCGCGGGCGTTGCGCAGCAGTTCGGTTTCCAGCGGGAAGTACACGATCTCCGCGACCCACAATTGCTTGCGCAGCAACTCCACCGGCACGGGCATGCCCGGCAGTTTGGCCATGCCCATCGGCGTGGTGTTCACCAGACCATCGGCCTGATTCAGCGTACTCGGCAGATCGCGCCCGGCCACCGCGCGACCTGAGCCGAAATGCTGGTTGAGGTTGTTCGCCAGACTCTCGGCGCGCTCGCGGTCGACGTCGAAAATACTCAGTTGCTGTACGCCTTCGCTCAACAGCGCATGGGCCACCGCCGCGCCTGCGCCACCGGCACCCATCTGCACGACACGCTCACGGGCGACATCTTGCAAGCCGCGACGAAAACCTTCGGCAAAACCCAGGCAATCAGTGTTGTGGCCGATGCGTTTGCCATCCTTGAGCACCACGGTGTTGACCGCGCCGATGCCGCGGGCTTCCGGCGACAGTTCGTCGAGCAGCGGGATGATCGCCTGCTTGCACGGGAAGGTGATGTTCAGGCCGGTGTAGTTCATTCGTTCGGCGGCTTGCAGCAAGTCGGGCAGGGCATTGCTGTCGAGTTGCAACTGATCGAGGTCGATCAGCCGATACAGATAGCGCAAGCCTTGGGCATCGCCTTCGTGTTCATGCAGGGCTGGCGTGCGCGAGGCTTGAATGCCCGCACCGATCAGGCCAGCCAGTATTACCGGTTTACGGGGCATGCTGCGCGCCCCTTCAGTCGCTGACTGAAATGCTCCAGAGCCAGGCGATAGCCATGGCTGCCGAAGCCGCACATCACCGCCGTGGCGATGGCCGAGACGAACGAGTGATGGCGGAACGGCTCGCGGGCATGCACGTTGGACAGGTGCACTTCAATTACCGGCAACTCACTGGCGACCAAGGCGTCGCGGATCGCCACCGAGGTGTGCGTCCAGGCCGCCGGGTTGATCACGATCCCGGCGCAACGGCCGCGTGCCGCGTGAATCCAGTCGAGCAATTCGCCTTCGTGATTGGTCTGGCGAAACTCCACGGCCAGGCCGAATTCTTCGGCGGCGCGCCCGCACAGGGCAGAGATATCGGCCAGGGTTTCGTGACCGTAGGTTGCCGGTTCACGGGTGCCGAGCAGGTTCAGGTTCGGGCCGTTGAGCACCAGAACGATAGGGGGCATGGGGGCAAACTCCACTTATTGTTTTTGGCTTGGGCTGAGGGTTTCAGCCTGTGGAGGTAAAATGTACCAGATGGTTACCTTGGTCAATTGAACGGCGATGCCCTTGGCGCTTAGTGTTCGTTAATCGCACAAAACAAAAGATCGCAGCCTGCGGCAGCTCCTACAGGAGGACCGCATTCCAGAGGTAGGAGCTGCCGCAGGCTGCGATCTTTTGTGGCGTCCACAAAAAAGCCGTCAATCACGACGGCTTTCTCGCATCTGGCATTGGCCATCAACGCCGGGTCAGCAACACCCCGGACTCCATGTGATGCGTCCACGGGAACTGATCGAACATCGCGCAGCGGCTGATGCGGTGCGTGTCGTGCAGTTGGGCGATGTTGGCCGCCAGGGTTTGCGGGTTGCAGGAGATGTACAGGATGTTGTCAAAGCGCCGCGTCAGCTCGCAGGTGTCCGGGTCCATGCCGGCGCGCGGCGGGTCGACGAATACGCTGCCGAACTCGTAGCTCTTCAGGTCGATGCCCTGCAGGCGACGGAACGGGCGCACTTCGTTGAGTGCTTCGGTCAGCTCTTCGGCGGACAGCCGCACCAGCGTGACGTTATCCACAGCGTTTTCGCTGAGGTTGCTCAGTGCGGCGTTGACCGAGGTCTTGCTGATCTCGGTGGCCAGCACGTTGCGCACGCGGGTGGCGAGCGGCAGGGTGAAGTTGCCGTTGCCGCAATACAGCTCCAGCAGATCGTCAGGACGATCGCCCAGTGCTTCGTAGGCCCAGTTGAGCATCTTCTGGTTCACCGTGCCGTTGGGCTGGGTGAACGCGCCTTCCGGCTGACGGTAGCTGAAGGTGCGACCGCCGACGTCGAGTTTCTCCACCACGTAATCGTGGCCGATCACTTCGCGCTTGCCCTTGGAACGCCCGATGACGCTGACGTTGAGATCAGCCGCCAACTTCGACGCGGCCGCATGCCAGTGCTCGTCCAGCGGACGGTGATAGCACAGGGTAATCATCGCGTCGCCGGCCAGAGTGGTCAGGAATTCCACCTGGAACAGCTTGTGGCTCAGCGCCGCGCTGGCTTGCCACGCCGCCTTGAGCTGCGGCATCAACTGGTTGATGCGCAGGCTGGCAATCGGGAACTCTTCGATCAGGATCGGCGTGCGTTTGTCGTCCTGGGAGAACATCGCGTAGTGCCGTTCGCCGGCCTCGCGCCACAGGCGAAATTCTGCGCGCAGGCGGAAGTTCTGCAGCGGCGAGTCGAACACGGTTGGCTCTGGCGCATCGAACGGGGCCAGCAGGTCACGCAAACGCGTGACCTTGTCTTCGAGCTGAGTGGCGTAGGCCTGGGAATCGAATGTCATGCGTTGAACCAACCCAACTTGATCACGAACAGAATCGACAGAATCACCAGCGCCGGGTTCAGCTCACGGGCGCGACCCGACAGCAGTTTGATCACGGTCCAGGCGATGAAACCGAAGGCGATGCCGTTGGCGATCGAGTAAGTGAACGGCATCGCCAACGCGGTGACCACGACCGGTGCGGCAACGGTGATGTCTTCCCAGTCTATTTCCGCCAGGCCCGAGGTCATCAGCACGGCGACGAACAGCAGCGCCGGTGCGGTGGCGAACGCCGGAACGCTGGCCGCCAGTGGCGAGAAGAACAGCGCCAACAGGAACAGGATCGCCACAACGATCGCTGTCAGACCGGTACGGCCGCCGGCACTCACGCCCGCAGCGGATTCGATGTAGCTGGTGGTGGTCGAAGTACCCAGCAGCGAACCGGCCATCGCCGCGGTGCTGTCGGCGATCAGTGCACGACCCATTTTCGGCATGTGGCCGTCCTTGCCCATCAGGCCTGCGCGCTTGGCGACGCCGATCAGGGTGCCGGAGTTGTCGAACAGGTCGACGAACAGGAAGGCGAAGATCACGCTGACCAGACCGATGTCCAGGGCGCCCTTGATGTCCAGTTGCATGAAGGTCGGGGCCAGCGAAGGTGGCATCGAGGTCACGCCGCCGAACGGGGTGAAGCCCATGGCGATGGAAATGATGGTCACCGCCAGAATGCCGATCAGCACCGCGCCGCGCACTTTCAGTGCTTCGAGAGCGACGATCAGGGCGAAGCCGAGCGTGGCGAGGATCGGCGCCGGGGCTTTCAGGTCACCGAGGCCGACCATGGTCGCCGGGTTGCTGACCACGATACCGGCGTTGTGCAGGGCGATCAGCGCCAGGAACAGGCCAATACCGGCGGCAATCGCCGAGCGCAGGGGCAGCGGGATGCTGTTGATGATCCATTCGCGGATGCGGAAGATCGACAGCAGGAAGAAGCACACCGCCGAGATGAACACCGCGCCCAGCGCCACTTGCCAAGTGTGGCCCATGTGCAGCACCACGGTGTAAGTGAAGAAGGCGTTCAGGCCCATGCCCGGGGCGAGGGCGATCGGGTAGTTGGCGATCAGGCCCATGATGGTCGAGCCGATGGCGGCTGCCAGACAGGTGGCGACGAACACCGCGCCTTTGTCCATGCCGGTCTCGCCGAGAATGCTCGGGTTGACGAACAGAATGTAGGCCATGGCCAGGAAAGTCGTGACGCCCGCCAGAATCTCGGTCCGCACGTTGGTGTTGTGTGCCTTGAGTTGAAACAGCCTTTCCAGCATGTCTGCTCCCCGTGGCGCGCGTGGCGCCGTGAATGTATCGACCTCAACAGCAAAGCACAGACCGTCGCAAGCGCCTGGGAATTTGTGGTGGGCCGGAAAAAGCCGCGCATCATACCAGCAGCGTGAGGAATATGGCGGTTGTTGGTACCGAACGTCGTCGAAGTTTTGTAGCAGGGTTATCTGCGCCATACTGCGCGCTGAATTTTTCGGGGAAACGCGATCACATGGGCAAGCGCTGGATGCAGGCTTTCGGGTTAGTGGCAGGGCTGATGGCCGGGTCGACGGCGGTGCTGGCAGCCTCGGCGCCACCGTTGACTGAGGTGAAAGTGATCAAGGTCCAGTCGCCGGCCTGTGGCCTGGAAGACATTGGCGATAACCAGCCGCAAACCCAATGTAATCACAGCGGGCCGAGTATCAAGGTGTATGTCCTGGAAATCGGCTATGGCCAGAACCAGCCACACGCCACGCTGGACGGTTTTGAAGTGAATGGCACCCGCGCTCCGGTGTGCGCTTTCGATACCGGCAATCTGACCGAATGCACCCCCGGCAGCAAAACGGTCGGCTCGCTGTATACCTTCGATCTGGCGGGCAAGCAGGAAGGCACGTTCAGCTTCAGCAACACCTCGATCAACGCACCACGCAACACGATGTCGACCCAGCTTTACATCAAGTAACGGCTGTCAGCAAACAGGCAGGGCAAAGCTGACTACGCTTTAAAGATCACTCAGCGGATAGCGCCCATGACCTTTAGAGCCCTGATTACCCTCGCCGAGGGCATCGATGATCTGCACAGCGTGACCCTGATCGACGTGCTGCGCCGCGCCGGCATTGAAGTGGTGGCGGCCAGCATCGGAGGCCGGCGCATGCTGACCTGCGCACGCGGTACGCGCCTGACGGCGGACGGCATGCTGGTCGATGTACTGGCGCAGACGTTTGACCTGATCGTCCTGCCCGGCGGGGTTGTCGGTTCTCAACATTTGGCGGCGCATCAGCCGCTGCAACAATTGCTCAAGGACCAGGCCAGCGCCGGACGCCTGTTCGCCGCCATCGCCGAAGCCCCGGCCATCGCCCTGCAAGCCGCTGGCGTATTACGCCAGCGACGCATGACCTGCCTGCCAAGTGTCAGTCACCAGCTGTCGGGCTGTACGTTTGTTGATCAACCGGTGGTGGTCGACGGCAATTGCATCACCGCCCAGGGCTCCGGCGCCGCACTGGCGTTTGCCCTGACGCTGGTGGAGCAACTTGGTGGCAAGGCGTTGCGGGCGAAAGTGGCGGGGGAGATGTTGGTGTGACGATCCTCAGACCTTCACCTCTTCCACCGGCACATGCATCCGGTCGCGTTTGGCCAGGGTCGGGAACAGTTTGATCCACGTCCCGGTGACCACCAGCGTGCCGATCCCGCCCATCACTACAGCCGGGACGGTGCCGAACCAGTGCGCGGTGAGGCCGGATTCGAATTCGCCGAGCTGATTCGAGGCGCCGATGAACAGGCCGTTCACCGCACTGACCCGGCCGCGCATTTCGTCCGGGGTTTCCAGTTGCACGAAGGAGGCGCGGATCACCATGCTGATCATGTCCGCCGCGCCGAGCACCACCAGCACCGCCAGTGAGAACCAGAACGAGGTCGACAGGCCGAAGGCGATGGTCGCCACGCCGAAGACGCCGACGGCGGTGAACATCACGCGACCGACATTGCGCTCGACGGCGAATCGCGCCAGAAACAGCGACATCCCCAGCGCGCCGACCGCCGGCGCCGAACGCAGCAGGCCCAGGCCCCACGGCCCGGTGAGCAGAATGTCCTTGGCGAACACCGGCAGCAACGCGGTGGCGCCGCCGAGCAGCACGGCGAACAAGTCCAGCGAGATCGCTCCGAGAATGTCCGGGCGGCTGCGAATGAAACGGATGCCCGCCAGCAACGAGTCGAGCGTGGCTTTGCCTTTGTTCAGTGGCGTCTGTCGCGTGGGCAGGTTGAGCATCAAGGTGCAGGCGATGACGTAAAGCAACACCGTCGGGCCGTAGACCCAGACACTGCCAAACGCGTAAAGCAAGCCACCGAGGGCCGGGGCGACGATGGTGGCTGACTGTTGAGCCGATTGCGCTGCGGCGACCGCCCGTGGAAACAGGGCGCTGGGCACGATACTTGGCAGCAGCGCCTGAGTAGTCGGCAGCTCGAAGGAGCGCGCGCCGCCGAGCAGGAAGGCGAGGATGAAGATCATTTCCCGGGTGATGTGATCGGTGGCGCTGCCGATGGCCAGCGCCAGGGCAATCAACGCCTGCAACGACTGACAGATCGCCGCGACCCGGCGCCGGTCATAGCGGTCGGCGACGTGACCGGTGTGCAGCATGAACAGCACCCGTGGCGCGAATTCCACCAAACCGACCAGACCCAGGTCGAGCACGTTGCCGGTCAACTGATACAGATTCCAGCCGATCGCCACCGTGAGCATCTGAAAGCCACTGGCGGTGAAGATCCGGGCGAACCAGAACGCGAGAAACGGACGATGGTGACGTAACAGCAGGGGCTCTTGGCTGGGCATCTGAAGGCAGGTCTGGCACGGGGCGGAACGGTGAGGTTATCACCAGTCTGTAACAGGAAGTTGCCATGACGAAAAATTTAGTTAGCCAGACATCTATCTCCGGACTGGATGCCGATCCCCCTGTGGCGAGGGGATTCATCCCCGATCGACTGCGTAGCAGTCGTAAAAACTGCCGACACGACCAAAAGGCAGTGTGTATTGGAGGGGGGGCTGCTTCGCCGCCCATCGGGGATGAATCCCCTCCCTACAGGTCGTGCCGCTCTGGGGGATGTATTTCAGAGCGTTGCCCAGGCGCTGAGGCAACTTGTCACGCGGCAAACGACCACGCCGTTCTTCGTCGGAAATGGGACTACTCTTTTAACGTTGCTTGATCCAGATCAAGACCCTCTCGGGCCATGGTCTGGTGGCCCGACGGCCAGACTCCCTGCGTTGCGATGGTTATTAAAAAAGAACGAATCAGAATTCGCCGCACTCGATATCCGTGGGGGCAGTAGGTGCAGGGGCCACAAGCCCCATCGCCGGTATTACCTGACAGAGGAAGACTTATGTTCGGTTTAGAGGCGCTCGATCTCGCCCGAATTCAGTTCGCATTCACCATCTCGTTCCACATCCTGTTCCCGGCCATCACCATTGGTCTGGCGAGCTACCTGGCGGTGCTCGAAGGGCTGTGGTTGAAAACCCATAACGACACTTACCGAGACCTGTACCACTTCTGGTCGAAGATCTTTGCCGTCAACTTCGGCATGGGTGTGGTCTCTGGTCTGGTCATGGCCTACCAGTTTGGTACCAACTGGAGCCGTTTCTCGGACTTCGCCGGTTCCGTCACCGGACCGTTGCTGACCTATGAGGTGCTCACGGCGTTCTTCCTTGAGGCCGGTTTCCTCGGGGTGATGCTGTTCGGCTGGAACAAGGTCGGACGAAAACTGCACTTTTTCTCCACGGTGATGGTGGCGATCGGCACGCTGATCTCGACGTTCTGGATTCTCGCGTCCAACAGCTGGATGCAGACGCCGCAAGGCTTCGAGATCGTCAACGGTCAAGTGATCCCGACCGACTGGCTGGCCATCGTGTTCAACCCGTCGTTCCCGTATCGCCTGATGCACATGGCGACGGCGGCGTTCGTCGCCACGGCGTTCTTCGTCGGCTCGTCGGCGGCCTGGCACTTGCTGCGCGGCAGGGACAACCCGGCGATCCGCACCATGCTGTCGATGGCGATGTGGATGGCACTGATCGTCGCGCCGATCCAGGCGGTGATCGGCGACTTCCACGGCCTCAACACCCTTGAGCACCAGCCGGCGAAAATCGCCGCGATCGAAGGCCATTGGGAGAATAAAGGCAACGAAGCGACCCCGTTGATCCTGTTCGGCTGGCCGGACATGAAAGAAGAGAAAACCAAATTCGCCGTGGAGATCCCGTACCTCGGCAGCCTGATCCTGACCCACTCGCTGGACAAGCAGGTGCCGGCGCTCAAGGAGTTCCCGCCTGAAGACCGGCCGAACTCGACCATCGTGTTCTGGTCGTTCCGGGTCATGGTCGGCCTCGGTTTCCTGATGATCTTTACCGGTCTGTGGAGCCTGTGGCTGCGCAAGCGCGACACGCTCTACACCTCGCGCCCGTTCCTGTATCTGGCGTTGTGGATGGGGCCGTCCGGCCTGATCGCGATCCTCGCCGGCTGGTTCACCACCGAGATCGGTCGCCAGCCGTGGGTGGTCTACGGGCTGATGCGCACGGCGGATGCTTCGTCCAATCACAGCTTCATGCAGATGAGCATCACCCTGATCATGTTCGTCGTGGTGTATTTCGCGCTGTTCGGTGCGGGACTCGGCTACATGATGCGTCTGGTGCGCAAAGGGCCGAAAACCGACGAAGGCAAGGAGACCAACGAAGGTGGTCCTGGCCAGAAACGCACACCGGCGCGGCCGTTGTCCGCCGCCGATGACGAAGGCGCCGACGCTGACTCGCCGCGCAGCCTGGAAAAGGAGATTTGACTCATGGGTATTGATCTTCCGCTGATCTGGGCCGTGATCATCATCTTCGGCATCATGATGTACGTGGTCATGGACGGTTTCGACCTGGGGATCGGGATTCTCTTTCCGTTCATCCCGGGCAAGACCGACCGTGACGTGATGATGAACACTGTCGCCCCGGTGTGGGACGGCAATGAAACCTGGCTGGTATTGGGCGGCGCGGCGTTGTTTGGCGCGTTCCCGCTGGCCTATTCGGTGGTGCTGTCGGCGCTGTACCTGCCGCTGATCTTCATGCTGATCGGCCTGATTTTCCGCGGCGTGGCGTTCGAGTTCCGCTTCAAGGCCAAGGACGACAAACGTCACCTGTGGGACAAGGCGTTCATCGGCGGCTCGGTGGCGGCGACGTTCTTTCAGGGCGTGGCACTCGGGGCATTCATCGACGGTTTGCCGGTGGTCAATCGGCAATACGCCGGCGGTTCACTGGACTGGCTGACACCGTTCACCCTGTTCTGCGGCGCCGCGCTGGTGGTGGCCTATGCCTTGCTCGGTTGTACCTGGTTGATCATGAAGACCGAAGGCAAGTTGCAGGAGCAGATGCACAACCTGGCGCGGCCGCTGGCATTCGTGCTGCTGGCCGTAATCGGTATCGTCAGCCTGTGGACGCCGCTGGCGCATCCGGAAATTGCCACTCGCTGGTTCAGCATGCCGAATCTGTTCTGGTTCATGCCGGTGCCGATTCTGGTGCTGGTCACCCTGTACGGGCTCATCCGCGCGGTGGCACGCAACGCCAACTACATGCCGTTCCTGCTGACCCTGGTGTTGATTTTCCTCGGTTACAGCGGTCTGGGCATCAGCCTGTGGCCGAACATCGTGCCGCCGTCGATCTCGATCTGGGACGCCGCCGCACCGCCGCAAAGCCAGGGCTTCATGCTGGTCGGTACGCTGTTCATCATCCCGTTCATCCTGGGTTACACCTTCTGGAGCTACTACGTGTTCCGCGGCAAGGTCACCCATGAAGACGGTTACCACTAGACTGCCGCCCCGCACACCTGTGGGAGCGAGCCTGCTCGCGATGGCGTCCCTGGCGACGTCATCGCCTGATGGAGGAACGATGCAATGAACGGCAAACATTCCCTGCACGAGATTGAAGAAGCCGAAAAAAAGCCGCTGTGGCAGCGGCTCGGCTGGTTGGCCCTGATCTGGATCGGTAGCGTCGGCGCGCTGTTCATTGCCGCCAGTCTGATGCGCCTGTTCATGAGCGCGGCCGGCCTGACCACACACTGAGACATCCCGTCCCGTCGCCCTTGGGCACGGTTTTATGACCCTCTGTACCGCGGAGGGTTTTTTTTTGCCTGATGCTTTACTTGCGGGCTTTGAGAATCACGAATTTCGGCGTGGCCGCCACTTGCTCAACGCCACGGAACAGCCGCGCCAGCTTGCTGTGATAACCCAGGTGCCGGTTGCCGACGATGTACAACGCACCGCCCACCACCAGTGCCTCGCGGGCCTGCTGGAACATGCGCCAGGCGAGGAAATCGCCGACCACTTGCTGTTGATGGAACGGCGGATTGCACAGCACCACGTCCAGCGATTGCGGCTCCTGCCCGGCCAGACCATCGCCGGCGCGCACGATCACTTCGCGTTCGCCGAGCGCGGCGCGCCAGTTCTCCGCAGCCGATTGCACGGCCATGAACGATTCGTCGACCAGCGTGTAGTGTGCGTCAGGGTTGCGCAGTGCGCTGGCGATGGCCAGTACGCCGTTCCCGCAGCCAAGGTCGGCGACCCGGGCGCTGCCAAGGTTTTTGGGCAGGTGCGGGAGAAAGGCCCGGGTGCCGATATCCAGACCTTCACGGCAGAACACGTTGGCGTGGTTGAGCAATTCGATGGCCGGCTCGTCGAGCTGGTAGCGCGACGGGTAGGGCGAGGTCGCCGGGGCTTTGGCTTCGGGTGTCGCGATCAGCAGGCGAGCCTTTTTTTACCGCCAGTGAAGCGTGTACCGGGCCAATGTAACGCTCCAGCAGATCACCGGCGGCGCGCGGCAAGTGTTTGACCATGGCCGCTGCCACCACATCGGCGCCGGGGGCCAGTTGCCCTTGCAGACGGATCAGTTGCTCTTCCAGCAGTGCGAGCGTCTTGGGGACGCGGATCAACACCTTGTCGAACGGCCCGACCAACGGCTCACTCGCCGCAATCCCTCGCACGGCATCAAATGCCAGGCCGTTGCGTACCAGGTTCTTTTCCAGACCCTGGAACGCGAGAAACGAATCGCCGCTGCTGCTGACCTGAACCTTGCCCGCCAGACTCGCTGCCAAGGCCCCGAAGCTGTCATTGAGTACCAATACCCGAGTGTCTGCCGCCGGTTGTTGCGCGGCCAGATGATTGAGCAGGTACTCGTCAGCCGCATCGAACGCTTGCAGCGGTTCATTCTGCTGCTCAGGCTGGCGAATCAGGTCGAGTTGGGCGAAGGGCGTGTCGAGCAAAGGCATGGGGCGGGGACTCTGATTAATCAACGGGTGGCCCGCTGCCTTGGGCATAGCGCGGCGGGACCGTCCGAGTGGACTGCGGCGTGCAGTGCACGTCATCACTCAGGAAGGTCGCAAATGGTACGTTTTTTCCCGGCCGATTGCCCGCGGGATTTCGTGTTAACTGGCGCTGAGCAGGCCCAATTGCTGGGCGGCAGAGACCGCTGAGATTTTGTTGCAAACGTCGAGTTTCAGGATGATGTTCTGCACGTGATAGTTCACCGTTCGCTCGCTCAGGCAGAGGATCCTGGCGATCTCATAGGCTGTCTTGCCAACGGCCGACAGCTTCAATACTTCCAGCTCCCGCGGCGACAGATGGGGTCGGGCTGGTTTTTCCGGTGGTTTGGGCAGGTTTCTGGCAAACAGATTACTAAGATGACTGGTCGCGTAAAACATGTAGCCAAAATGCTCGTACAACTCGAGTGGGCTTAGCGGACCATTTTTTCTGCACAGACTCAGTGTGCTGCACAACCCGGTGGCGTCATGGTGGAACGACTGCGACCAGCCGTGTCGCAAACCGTGTTTCTGTTGAGCGCTCCACAATGCTGGCGTCTGCGAGAACAACGCTTCGCTCCAGACAATGGGCTGCATGGATTGGCTGCAATGCGTAACTATCGGGTCGATTTTGCTGTAGCTTTCCTGTTCATAAAGTTTGTTCCATTGCGTGGGGTAGTTATTGATTTGCAAGGCTTTAAAGTCGGCGTTCCGATTGTTTGATGTCAAAGAGATGGCACAAAAGTTGAAGCCTATGTTTTGAGCGAATCTCAGCAGGATCGGATAAGCAGTCTCTATTTCTCTCGCGAAAGTCAGTTGCTTTAATTGCGACTCCTTCCACATTTCCATCACAAACGCTCCGTGAAATCGTTTTTACGCGCTGGGCTTTTTTGGATCCAATGAATCCATCGCGCAACCGAGTGTAGGACATGTCCTACAGTTGGCGTTGAACTTTTTTGCTCTTTGCAGAGAAGTTTGATTGCAAGAATGTTATTAGCCCGGAGTAGAGCGTTGTATTCAATGTGTCATTCAATTTCAGATTGAAATCTGAAAATTTCTCCATTGGTGTATCTGAGTTTGTGTCTCATTGGGTTCGCTAGCTAAATGAAAAGACATTACAAAAACAGTGGTGTTTACAGTGTCAGTTTGCGCGAAACTGTCTGGGTTCTTTACAGTGGAGTGGCCCATGACTGTCAGTGCAGAAAAGTTTACTGCCCAGACCTTGCTCGACGTGCAGCCCTTGACCCCCAGCCTGTTCACGTTGCGCACTACGCGCGATACAGGTTTCAGGTTCCGCGCAGGACAATTCGCGCGCCTGGGCGTGACCAAGGCGGATGGCAGCACGGTGTGGCGTGCCTACTCGATGGTTTCTTCACCCTTCGACGAGTTTCTCGAGTTCTTCTCTATCGTGGTGCCGGGTGGCGAATTCACCAGCGAACTGAGCCGGTTGCAGGTCGGCGATACCGTGCTGGTGGAGCGCCAGGCCTTTGGTTACCTGACGCTGGATCGTTTTGTCGACGGCCGGGATCTGTGGTTGTTATCCACAGGGACCGGCGTGGCACCGTTTCTGTCGATCCTGCAGGACTTCGAAGTGTGGGAGCGCTTCGAGCGAATTATTCTGGTGTACAGCGTGCGCGAGGCAAGGGAGCTGGCCTATCAATCATTGATCGCTGAGCTTTCCACACGTGATTACCTGGCAGAGCATGCCCATAAATTACGGTTCATCCCCACGGTTACCCGCGGACAAGGGCCTGGCGCCTTGCACGGTCGTATCACCACATTGATCGAAAGCGGCCAACTGGAACGTGAGGCCGGCGTGGAACTGACCCCCGAGCACTCGCGTGTCATGCTGTGCGGCAATCCGCAGATGATCGATGACACCCGCGCGTTGCTGAAGAAACGCCACATGAGCCTGAGCCTGACGCGGCGGCCCGGTCAGGTGGCGGTGGAAAATTACTGGTAAAAAAAACGGCGCCATCAGGCGCCGTTTTCCTTCATGAAACCGTCAAGGCCGATTGTTCTGCGCCTTGAGCAGATCGCGGATCTCGCCGAGCAACTCTTCTTCCTTGGTTGGAACCGGCGGCAGGGAAGGGGCTACGGCTTCTTCGCGTTTCAGGCGGTTGATGGCTTTGACACCCATGAAAATCGCAAAAGCAACGATCACGAAGTCCAGAACGCTCTGGATGAATTTGCCGTAAGCCAGTACCACGGCAGGGGCGTTGCCCTCGGCGGCTTTCAACGTGATGGCCAGATCACTGAAGTCCACCCCACCGATCAACAGGCCGATTGGCGGCATGATCACGTCGCCGACAAACGATGAAACGATTTTGCCGAAGGCTGCACCGATGATGATACCGACGGCCATGTCGACCACATTGCCTTTGACCGCGAAGGCCTTGAACTCACTTAGCACGCCCATAGGTTATTTCCTTGTTACAGATGAGTTTGGTGTACGCAGTGTAAATCAGCAAAACGCGTCCTGCGCGAAACACCTTCTTACAATGCCCGTTTTTATCGACACATGAATCAACGATTAGTTTGCAAAGTGCCACTAATCGCGCGCGAAATACGCCGTAAATCGCTGATCGCAAAGCCATTTTTTTCAATCGTCGAGTTACGAACTTTCTATTTATGTTCACCGCCATAGCCCTCTAGCCTCTGGTTTGCGCACCTGGATGCGCCCAAAAAACCAGAGGAACCTGATATGAATTCCACTCTTGGACTGGGGGCTTTTCCCCATCGCCGTACTTTCGGCGTGCTCGCCGCCAGCTTACTGACCTTCTCCGTGCACGCTGCACCCCTGACCCGGGATAACGGTGCCGCGGTCGGCGACAACCAGAATTCGCAGACTGCCGGTGCCACCGGTCCGGTGTTGCTGCAGGATGTGCAACTGATCCAGAAGCTCCAGCGTTTTGACCGTGAGCGCATTCCCGAGCGCGTGGTGCATGCCCGCGGCACCGGGGCTCACGGGACCTTCACCGTGACCAACGACCTCAGCGATTTGAGCAAGGCCAAAGTATTCGCCGCCGGCCAGGTCACACCGGTGTTTGTGCGTTTCTCCGCTGTGGTGCATGGCAACCATTCCCCGGAAACCCTGCGTGATCCACGGGGTTTTGCCACCAAGTTCTACACCGCCGATGGCAACTGGGATCTGGTGGGCAACAACTTCCCGACGTTCTTCATTCGCGACGCGATCAAGTTCCCGGACATGGTTCATGCCTTCAAACCCGATCCACGTACCAACCTGGACGATGACTCGCGTCGTTTCGACTTCTTCTCCCACGTGCCGGAAGCGACCCGCACGCTGACCGAGTTGTATTCCAATTCGGGTACTCCGGCCAGTTATCGCGAGATGGACGGTAATGGCGTGCATGCCTACAAGTTGGTGAACGCCAAGGGCGAAGTGCACTACGTGAAGTTTCACTGGAAAAGTTTGCAGGGCATCAAAAACCTGACACCTGAACAAGTCGAGAAAGTTCAGGGCAAGGATTACAGTCATATGACTAATGATCTGGTCAGCCATATCAACAAAGGTGATTTCCCGAAATGGGACTTGTACATCCAAGTGCTAAATCCGCAAGATTTGTCCAAGTTTGATTTCGATCCATTGGACGCTACCAAGATCTGGCCAAATGTTCCTGAGCGAAAAGTTGGACAAATGGTGTTGAACCGTAATCCGGCCAACGTGTTCCAGGAAACCGAACAAGTTGCGATGGCCCCGGCCAATGTTGTGCCGGGTATCGAACCTTCGGAAGATCGTTTGTTGCAGGGCCGGGTATTTTCTTATGCCGATACGCAAATGTATCGCTTAGGTGCCAATGCCCTGCAACTGCCGATCAATGCGCCGAAAGTTGCCGTCAACAATGGCAATCAGGACGGTGCGCTGAACTTCGGTGCTACGCAGTCTGGCGTGAACTATCAGCCAAGCCGCCTGCAACCGCGTGAAGAGCCGCAAAGCGCGCGTTACAGCCAGCTGGCGCTGTCCGGCAGCACCCAGCAGGCGAAGATTCAGCGCGAGCAGAACTTCAAGCAGGCCGGTGATCTGTATCGCTCGTTCAGCCAGCAGGAGCGTCAGGACCTGATCGCCAGTTTCGGCGGCTCGCTGGCGACCACCGATGACGAGAGCAAGCACATCATCCTGTCCTTCCTTTATAAGGCTGACCCGGAATACGGCACCGGCGTGACCAAAGTGGCCAAGGGTGATCTGAGCCGGGTCAAGGCGCTGGCAGCGAAACTGGTCGACTGATCTCGACGCCATGCAACGCGGGGCCTGATGCAGGCCCCGTTCTGCCCCAGGAGAGCATTTATGCGTCCCTTCCTTTTACTGTTGCTCGGTTGCTGGTCGTTGACTGCGGTGGCCGAACAGAACCCCGAGGCGATCAAGGCCCAGTTGCAGGATTACTACTTCGATGCCGCCCGGCGTGGTGATGTGCCGATGCTCGAGACCTTCATCGAGTCCGGTTATTCCCTCGATACCCGCGACAGCAAGGGCTACACCGCACTGATTCTGGCGGCGTATCACGGCCAGGGAGCGGCAGTTGAACAATTGCTGGCGGCGGGGGGCTGATGCCTGTGCACAGGATCAACGCGGCAATACGGCGCTGATGGGCGCGATCTTCAAGGGCGAGATGCAGATCGCCCGGCGACTGATGGCCACCGATTGCAGCCCCGATCAACGCAACGGCGCCGGCCAGACTGCGGCGATGTACGCCGGGTTGTTCAAGCGCATCGAACTGCTCGACGCGCTCAAGGCCAAGGGCGCCGACCTCAATGCCGAGGATCCGCTGGGCAATAGCGCCGCGCGTCTGGCCAACGGCGAAATCCGCACCGCCGTGCCGCGCTGAGCGGTGGCTGCGTTATCATCGCGGTTTTTGCCGGGGGATCCAGATGGCCAAGGCCAAGCGCATGTACGGCTGCACCGAATGCGGCGCAACCTTTCCCAAATGGGCGGGCCAGTGCGGCGAGTGCGGCGCCTGGAACACCCTGACCGAAACCATGATCGAGAGCGGCGGCGCCACGGCGCCCACCGGGCGTACCGGCTGGGCCGGGCAGCAGGCGCAGATCAAGACTCTGGCCGAAGTCAGCATCGAAGAGATTCCGCGTTTCTCTACCGCGTCCGGAGAGCTGGACCGGGTCCTGGGTGGCGGTCTGGTCGACGGCTCGGTGGTATTGATCGGCGGTGACCCGGGCATCGGCAAGTCGACGATCCTGTTGCAGACACTGTGCAACCTCGCCAAGAGCATGCCGGCGCTGTACGTCACCGGCGAAGAATCCCAGCAACAAGTGGCCATGCGTGCCCGCCGTCTCGGGCTGCCGCAGGATCAACTGCGGGTGATGACCGAAACCTGCATTGAAACCATCATCGCCACCGCCCGCCAGGAAAAACCCAAGGTGATGGTGATCGACTCGATCCAGACCATTTTCACCGAACAGCTGCAATCAGCGCCGGGTGGCGTCTCGCAGGTGCGTGAGAGTGCGGCGTTGCTGGTGCGGTATGCCAAGCAGAGCGGCACGGCGATTTTCCTCGTCGGCCACGTCACCAAGGAAGGCGCGCTCGCCGGCCCGCGAGTTCTGGAGCATATGGTCGACACCGTGCTGTATTTCGAAGGCGAATCGGACGGGCGTTTGCGTTTGCTGCGGGCGGTGAAAAACCGTTTCGGCGCGGTCAACGAACTCGGCGTGTTCGGCATGACCGACAAGGGCCTGAAAGAAGTCTCCAACCCTTCGGCGATTTTTCTCACCCGTGCCCAGGAGGAAGTCCCGGGCAGCGTAGTCATGGCGACGTGGGAAGGCACCCGGCCGATGCTGGTGGAAGTCCAGGCGCTGGTCGATGACAGTCATCTGGCCAACCCGCGCCGGGTTACGCTGGGTCTGGATCAGAACCGTTTGGCGATGTTGCTGGCGGTATTGCACCGCCACGGCGGCATTCCGACTCACGATCAGGACGTGTTCCTCAACGTGGTCGGCGGGGTGAAGGTGCTGGAAACCGCGTCCGACCTGGCCTTGATGGCGGCGGTGATGTCGAGCCTGCGCAACCGGCCGTTGCCGCATGATCTGTTGGTGTTTGGCGAAGTCGGTTTGTCCGGCGAGGTGCGTCCGGTGCCGAGTGGGCAGGAGCGCTTGAAGGAAGCGGCCAAGCATGGCTTCAAACGCGCGATCGTGCCCAAAGGCAATGCGCCGAAAGAGGCGCCGGCGGGGCTGCAGATCATTGCCGTGACCCGCCTCGAACAGGCGCTCGACGCATTGTTCGAATAGCTGCCATTCCCTTGATTGAATGAAAACCTGTGGTGAGGGGATTTATCCCCGATGGGCTGCGCAGCAGACCCGAATTTATCAGGGCCGCTCCGCGCCCCCTCGGGGATAAATCCCCTCACCACACGGTTGTTTCCACAGATCGATTTGGGGGCTAGATTTCGATCAGTGCGCCCAGTTCGCGTTCAAGCTCGGCTTCGTCAGCCAGGTTGAGCTCGATCAACCGCCGCAAGCGCTGGATCGATTCCAGGCTGATATGCCGGCAGACAAACCCCAGTTGCCCGTGATCCTCATGGGCCAGATGCACATCCATCTGGATATCCACGTCATCGCTCAGATGAATGTCGACGAAGAAATCCTGTTCCTTGTCCCCAAGCCAAGGCTCCGGCCGCTCGATCAGCAGCCCCTTGAGGGACAGATCGATCAACTTCACCGGCCATATGAATTGGCCCTGACTCAGCTCGGTTCTGGCATCGAACGCAATACGTTTGAAGCGACGGCGATTGGCTGGTTGTTCGCTCATGGCGCAATCCTCGGAAGCGTTCGCTGACTATAGACCCGACCGGCGGGTGGCTGCCAATCGACAAGGCGTCTAGACCAACGTCGGGGTATGGCCTTTGGCGCCGTAAGCGCTAAACTCGGGGTGGCTGTCTTTCTTGTCCACCCTGGCTGGAATAATAAAATGAAAAATAATAATAGCCTGCTACGCCACTTACCCTGGCTAGTGCTGGCAATCGTAGGAGCGTGCGCCCTGGGCGTAGTGGCATTGCGCCGAGGAGAGGCGATCAACGCCTTGTGGATCGTGGTCGCGGCGGTGGCCATTTATCTGGTTGCGTACCGTTACTACAGCCTGTTCATCGCCAACAAGGTGATGCAACTGGATCCGCGTCGGGCCACCCCCGCCGTGCTCAACAACGACGGTCTGGACTACGTGCCGACCAACAAACACATTCTTTTCGGTCACCACTTCGCCGCGATCGCCGGCGCAGGACCTCTGGTCGGCCCGGTATTGGCGGCGCAGATGGGCTACCTGCCCGGCACGTTGTGGCTGATTGCCGGGGTGGTACTGGCGGGCGCGGTGCAGGACTTCATGGTCCTGTTCATGTCGACCCGGCGCAACGGCCGTTCCCTGGGCGACATGGTCCGTGAAGAAATGGGTCGCATCCCCGGCACCATCGCCCTGTTCGGCTGCTTCCTGATCATGATCATCATCCTTGCGGTGCTGGCGCTGATCGTGGTCAAGGCCCTGGCCGAGAGCCCGTGGGGCATCTTCACCGTGATGGCGACCATCCCGATCGCGATGTTCATGGGCATCTATATGCGCTACATCCGCCCGGGCCGCATTGGCGAAATCTCGGTCATCGGCGTGTTGCTGCTGCTCGGTTCGATCTGGCTCGGTGGGCAGATTGCCGCTGATCCGGTGTGGGCCAAGGCTTTCAGTTTCACCGGTGTGCAAATCACCTGGATGCTGATCGGTTATGGCTTTGTCGCCGCCGTGTTGCCGGTGTGGCTGATTCTCGCGCCACGCGACTACTTGTCGACGTTCCTCAAGATCGGCACCATCATCGCTCTGGCGATCGGTATTCTGGTGACCATGCCCGAGCTGAAAATGCCGGCGCTGACCCAGTTCGTCGACGGCACGGGCCCGGTGTGGAAGGGCGGTCTGTTCCCGTTCCTGTTCATCACCATCGCGTGCGGTGCAGTATCCGGTTTCCACGCACTGATCTCGTCGGGCACCACGCCGAAGCTGCTGGATAACGAAACCAACGCCCGTTACATCGGTTACGGCGGCATGCTGATGGAATCGTTTGTGGCGATCATGGCGATGGTCGCCGCTTCGGTGATCGAGCCGGGCGTGTACTTCGCGATGAACAGCCCGGCCGCGGTGGTCGGTGGTGACGTGGCATCGGTGGCGCAGATGGTCAGCAGTTGGGGCTTCGCGATCACGCCTGAGGCGCTTCAAGCGGTTGCCCATGACATCGGTGAAACCACCATCCTCGCCCGTGCCGGCGGTGCGCCGACTCTGGCGGTCGGTATCGCGCAGATCCTGCACAGTGTTCTGCCGGGTGAAAACACCATGGCGTTCTGGTACCACTTCGCGATCCTGTTCGAAGCACTGTTCATCCTGACCGCTGTGGACGCCGGCACCCGTGCCGGGCGCTTCATGCTGCAGGATCTGCTCGGCTCCTTCGTGCCAGCGCTGAAACGTACCGAATCCTGGACCGCCAACCTGATCGCCACCGCCGGATGTGTGGCGATGTGGGGCTGGTTGCTGTATCAGGGCGTGATCGATCCACTGGGCGGCATCAACACCCTGTGGCCGCTGTTCGGTATCTCCAACCAGATGCTGGCGGGTATCGCGCTGATGCTCGGCACCGTGGTCCTGATCAAGATGAAGCGCCAGCGCTACATCTGGGTCACCCTGCTGCCGGCCGCCTGGCTGCTGATCTGCACCACGACTGCGGGCTTCATCAAGCTGTTCGACGCCAACCCGGCGATCGGCTTCCTGTCGCTGGCCAAGAAGTACAGCGATGCCCTGGCCGCCGGCCAGGTTATTGCGCCGGCCAAGAGCATCGAGCAGATGCAGCACGTGATCTTCAACGCCTACACCAACGCAACGCTCACCGCGCTGTTCCTGTTCGTGGTCTTCAGCATCCTGTTCTATGCGCTCAAGGTCGGCATTGCCGCTTGGGGCAAAAAAGAGCGTACGGATAAAGAATCACCATTCCAGGCCCTGCCGGACGCGTAACCAGAGGATTGCACCATGTTCAATGACCTGAGTCGCTCGGTAAATACCTCGGTCAGGCCGCGCGCCTGATGGTCGGCATGCCCGACTACGACACCTACGTCGAGCATATGCAAACCAAACACCCGGACAAACCGGTGATGAGCTACGAGATGTTCTTTCGCGAGCGTCAGGAAGCGCGTTACGGTGGCAAGGGTGGGCCGAAGTGCTGTTGAGCTGACAGCCTGCGGCTGATGCAATCCCCCCCTGTGGGAGCGAGCCTGCTCGCGAATACGGAGTGTCAGTTGATGAATGATTTGACTGACACACCGCTTTCGCGAGCAGGCTCGCTCCCACATTTGTTTTTGTGTGTTCATTCATTTTATGAAGGGGATCTGTTTTGTCTTCTCCCATACCCGTAACGGTACTCAGTGGTTTTCTCGGCGCCGGCAAGACCACCTTGCTGCGCCATCTGCTGAAAGCCGAGCACGGTCTGAAAATCGCCGTGATCGAGAACGAATTCAGCGACGCCGGCATCGACACCCAGTTGCTCGGCGACCAGCCGGTGCAAGTCATGACCCTGGCCAACGGCTGCGTCTGCTGCACCATTCACACTGATCTGACCAAGGCCCTGTACCTGCTGCTCGAACGCCTGGACAGCGGCGAAATCGCCTTCGACCGGCTGGTGATCGAATGTACCGGGCTGGCCGATCCAGCGCCTGTGGCGCAAATTTTTTTCATCGATGAAGAGCTGCGCGAGCGCTATCTGCTCGACGGCATCATCACGTTGGTCGACGCCGCCCACGCCGACCTGCACTTGACCCAGACCATCGCCCAGGCGCAGATCGGTTTTGCCGACCGCTTGCTGGTCAGCAAGACTGATCTGGTGGATGAGGCCACGTTCAATGCACTGAGCGAACGCCTGACGCGGATCAACCGCCGTGCGCCGATCCGCGTGGTCGAGCACGGGAACATCGATCTGGCGCAACTGCTTGATGTGCGGGGTTTCAACCTCAATGCCGATCTGGGCGGCGGGGTCAGCCTGCGTCCGGTGAGCAAGGCGCCTTCCATCGATCGCATCTCCAGCCTGGTACTGCGCACGGACCAGCCGCTGGATATCGATCGGCTCAGCGAATTCATGAATGAGTTGCTGGAAGAGCACGGCAAGCAATTGCTGCGTTACAAAGGAGTGTTGAACATCGCTGGCGAGGATCGCCGGCTGGTGTTTCAGGGCGTGCTGAAACTCTACGGTTTCGACTGGGACACCGAGTGGGCCGAGGGTGAGGCGCGGGAAAGCGTGATCGTGTTTATTGCCGATGATTTGCCGGAAGAGAAGATCCGGGCGGGTTTTGCCAAGGTGGCTTCTGCCTGATGGTTCTTCGGTGTCAGGGCTGACGCCATCGCGGGCAAGCCCGCTCCCACAGGTTTACAGGTGTACACATGATTTGTGAACGACAATAACCCTGTGGGAGCGGGTTTGCCCGCGATGGCGATTCAACCGACAACGTAATGCTTGATGGTTGGCTCCAGCAGCGTCTGCTCCAGATCATCCAGATGCCGGTTCATCAGTAGACTGGCCTTGACCCCATCTCCACATTCAACCGCCTCAAGCAGCGCCAAATGCTCCTGCCATGCGCAACAACTATGCGTCTGGTGCTGACACCGCGCAATCGCCAGCGACGTCAACGGCACCAGGCTGCCAAGGAAATGCGCCAGTGGTGCATTCCCCGCCATCTGCGCCAACTGCAGATGAAACTCTCCGGACAAACGAATCGCCGCCGCACGCCGTTCCTGAACCACGGCCAGGCGTTCGCGTTCGACCAGCGTGCGCAAGCGTTTCAAACCCTCCGCTGACGCATTCTGACAAGCCAGACGCACCAGCGTCGCTTCGGTCAGGCGCCGGGCGTGCAGGGTTTGTCGGGTCTGTTCTGCATCCGGTGCGGCGACCCGCGGCCGATGATTGGCACGCAGCACAATCACCTGCTCATGGGACAACTGCGTCAGTACCCGGCGTACATCGGCGCGGCTGACGCCAAACATCTGCTTGAGGCTGTCTTCGGTGAAGCGGCTGGCCGGGTCGATTCGCCGGTCCAGAATCGCCTCGAACAGCCGCGGGTACAGAGCATCTGCCGGCGCTCGGAGGCGGGAGAAGGGCAGAGGTGCCGACATCTGACGAGTGTGCGGCGACGTGGCAAGACTGTTCATGGCCGGTCTCCAGTGTGAAGCATTCAGTGGCTGAGGTTGTCTTCCGGGATATTCAGTTCGATGCCCATCCGCTGGCCTTCGCGCAGGATGTGCCGACGCATTTCGGCGCTGGCCTGAGCACTGTTCTTGCTGCGGATCGCGCGCACCACCGCTTCGTTTTCTTCCAGGCGTTCGGCCAGATGCTCGGGCGAATTGCGCAGCACTTCGGCGCTTTGCTTGAGGGCATTGCTGGTCTGCTGCACCACGCTCTGGAAAATCGGGTTCGAGGTCAGGGTGAACAGCTCTTCGTGGAAGGCGATGTAGGCGCTGACGCCGGCTTCGCTGTCGCCCGCGTCAAGGGCTTCGCGCATGTCCATCAAGGTCAGGCGCAACTGCCCGACCTCCTTGCTGCTGATCGACTGCGCGACCAGGCCGACAATGAACGGCTCAAGCGTGTAGCGCAGTTGCAGCACGTCTTCGAGGCTGGCGCCGGCGACCGCGCTGTCGTGGCTCTGGCTGTCACTGAGCTGGGCGTCGAGCACTACCACGCCTTTGCCCGGCATCGAACGGACCAGGCCCAGGGTCTCCAGAACGATCACCGCTTCGCGCAGGCTCGGACGGCTGATGCCCAGTTGTTCGGCCAGTTCGCGCTGGCCCGGCAACATGTCGCCGGAGCGCCACTGACCACGGGCGAGGGCGGCGCGCAGTTTTTCTACGACTGAGTTGACGACGGTTGATGTGGTGATCACTTGTCTAGCTCCGTAAGCCCATAGGGGATGCCGCAAACAAGATCAAAAGATCGCAGCCTGCGGCAGCTCCTGCGGGGTTGAAAATCAGAACTCTTGCTGGTGCGCCGGAGTTCCGGTTTTACGCGGTTGAAAGGTGTAGCCCTGCTGACCGCTGAGTACTTTGTTTGCGCGTTGTACGTCGATGTCCTTTTCCCAGCGGGCGATGGCCACGGTGGCGACACAGTTGCCGATCAGGTTGGTCAGCGCCCGGCCGATGCCCATGAACCAGTCCACCGCCAGCACCAGCACCAGCCCGACCACCGGAATCGCCGGGATCGCTGTCAGTGTCGCCGCCAGAATCACCAGCGCCGAACCGGGAATGCCATGGGCGCCCTTGGAGGTGATCAGCGACACCAGCAGAATCGTCAGCAGGTCGGTCATCGCCAATGGCGTGCCGGTGGCGTTGGCGATGAACACAATGGCCAGCGTCAGGTAGATTGAAAAACCGTCAAGGTTGAACGAGTAGCCGGTGGGAATCACCAGCCCGACGGTCGAGCTGCCGATGCCCAGGTGTTCGAGTTTGCGCATGATCTGCGGCAGCACGGCATCGGAGGAGGCGGTGCCCATGACGATCAGCAGCTCTTCACGCAGATATTTGAGCAATGGCCACAGGCGCAGGCCCGAGGCGCGCATCACTACACCGAGGATCACGCTGACGAACGCGACGCAGGTCAGGTAGAACAAACCGACCAGACTGCCCAGGTGCTGCAGCGAATCGAGGCCGTACTTGCTGGTGGTGAAGGCGATGGCGCCGAACACGCCGATGGGCGCCAGACGCACGATCATGCCCATGATCCGGAAGATCACATGGCTCAGTTCGTTGATCAGTCGCGAGATCCCCGAGGCCGCTTCACCCACCAGATTCAGTGCGCTGCCGAACAACACCGAGAACAGCAGCACTTGCAGGATGTTGTTGTCGGCAAAGGCGCCGAGCACCGAGGTCGGGATCAGGTCCATCAGGAACTGCGTGGTGGTGTGCATGTGCTGGCCGCGTTCGGCGATGTCGCCCATGTCAGCGGCGGACAACTGCTCCAGATGGATATTCGCGCCGCTGCCGATCCCGGTGCTGAACGCGAACACCAGACCGATCACCAACGCGATGGTGGTCAGTACTTCAAAGTAGATCACCGATTTGAGGCCGATACGCCCGACCTTCTTCAGATCCCCTGCGCCGCTGATGCCGCTGACCACCACGCAGAACACGATCAGGCCGATCAGCATCTTGATCAGTTTGATGAAGCCGTCGCCCAAGGGTTTGAGCTGAGCGGAATATTCGGGAAGGGTCAGTCCGCAGATGATGCCGAGCACCAGTCCGAGAACCACTTGGAGGAAGATTGAACGCGAGCACCATCTGAGCATGGGAGGAATCCTGGTCGGTGTCCTGGCTGCCGTGTGCGGAGCACATCAGATTCAGGACTTAATTATTGTGGTCTTACCGGTATGTCCAGTGCAGGCGCAGTCTACGCGCGGGATTTCCTGAAATACAAGGGGCAGGGCGGAAATTGGCATGACCGGTCTGACCAGTGGCGCCCCGCCGGTAATCCCGTGGATCCCGCGCGCGAAAAACCCAGC
>NZ_JABULD010000395.1:0-2576 GCF_014060985.1 Pseudomonas sp. MD195_PC81_125 | reverse complement strand
GATTTTTCAGCCCGGCCCAGGCGGCCTGGACTGTGAATATGGCGCCTGGAGCGACTGAAATCAGTCACGCAGTATTCGACCTGCACATGACCATTTTCTGGATCTGTGTGGTGATCGGGATCATCGTCTTCGGTGCCATGTTCTGGTCGATGATCGTGCATCGCCGCTCGACCGGGCAGGTCGCCGCAAAATTCCACGAAAGCACCACCGTTGAAATTCTCTGGACCGTCGTGCCGCTGCTGATCCTGGTGGCGATGGCCGTTCCGGCGACCGCCACCCTGATCCGCATGTACGACACCAGTGAGCCGGATATCGATATCCAGATCACCGGTTATCAGTGGAAGTGGCACTACAAATACCTGGGCCAGGACGTCGAATTCTTCAGCAACCTGGCCACCCCCGCCGAACAGATTCACAACAAGGAAGCCAAGGGCGAGCACTACCTGCTCGAAGTCGACAAGCCGCTGGTGCTGCCGGTCGGCGCCAAGGTGCGCTTCCTCGTGACTTCCGCCGACGTCATCCACTCGTGGTGGGTGCCGGCCTTCGCGGTCAAGCGCGATGCGATCCCCGGGTTCGTCAACGAGGCCTGGACGCGCATCGACAAGCCCGGCCTCTACCGCGGGCAGTGCGCCGAATTGTGCGGCAAGGACCACGGCTTCATGCCGATCGTGGTCGACGTCAAGGAGAAGGCCGACTACGACAAGTGGCTCGCCGAGCGCAAAGCCGAAGCCGCACAGCTCAAGGAGCTGACCAGCAAGGAATGGACCCTCGACGAGCTCAAGGAACGCGGCGACAAGATCTACCACACCACCTGCGTGGCCTGTCACCAGGCCGAAGGCCAGGGCCTGCCGCCGATGTTCCCGGCGCTCAAGGGCTCGAAAATCGCCACCGGGCCGAAAGAAGGCCACTTGAGCATTGTCTTCCACGGCAAACCCGGCACCGCCATGGCCGCATTCGGCAAGCAGTTGTCGGAAGTCGATATCGCAGCGGTCGTGACCTACGAACGTAACGCCTGGGGCAACAACAAAGGCGACATGGTCACACCAAAAGAAGTGCTTGAGCTCAAACAGGCGGAAAGCAAATGAGCCGGTCTACCGCGTACTTCGTCAATCGGTCGGGGCCGCGCGCCCCGGCCCGCCCAGTCCACTCACGTAAAGGAGACCGGCCATGAGCGCTGTCATCGATGACCACGGTCACGCCGACCACGCCCACGGCCCCGCCAAAGGCCTGATGCGCTGGGTGCTGACCACCAACCACAAGGACATCGGCACGCTGTACCTGTGGTTTGCATTCTGCATGTTCCTGCTCGGCGGCACGTTCGCCATGGTGATCCGCGCCGAGCTGTTCCAGCCCGGGTTGCAGATCGTCGAACCGGCGTTCTTCAACCAGATGACCACCATGCACGGCTTGGTGATGGTATTCGGGGCGGTGATGCCGGCGTTCGTCGGCCTCGCCAACTGGATGATCCCGTTGATGATCGGTGCGCCGGACATGGCCCTGCCACGGATGAACAATTTCAGCTTCTGGCTGCTGCCCGCGGCGTTCCTGCTGCTGGTCTCGACCCTGTTCACCGCCGGTGGCGGGCCAAACTTCGGCTGGACGTTCTACGCCCCGCTGTCCACCACCTACGCGCCGGAAAGCGTCACCTACTTCATCTTCGCCATCCACTTGATGGGGATCAGTTCGATCATGGGCGCGATCAACGTGATCGCCACCATCCTCAACCTGCGCGCCCCCGGCATGACCCTGATGAAAATGCCGTTGTTCGTCTGGACCTGGCTGATCACCGCGTTCCTGCTGATCGCGGTGATGCCGGTGCTGGCCGGGTGCGTGACGATGATGCTGATGGACATCCACTTCGGCACCAGTTTCTTCAGTGCCGCCGGTGGCGGTGATCCGGTGCTGTTCCAGCACGTGTTCTGGTTCTTCGGGCATCCCGAGGTGTACATCATGATCCTGCCGGCCTTCGGTGCCGTCAGCCAGATCATCCCGACCTTCTCGCGCAAGCCGCTGTTCGGCTACACCTCGATGGTCTACGCCACGGCGAGCATCGCGTTCCTGTCGTTCATCGTCTGGGCGCACCACATGTTCGTGGTCGGCATCCCGCTGGTGGGCGAGCTGTTCTTCATGTACGCGACCATGCTGATCGCCGTCCCGACAGGGGTGAAGGTGTTCAACTGGGCCAGCACCATGTGGCAAGGCTCGCTGACCTTCGAGACGCCGATGCTGTTCGCCGTGGCGTTCGTGATCCTGTTCTCGATCGGCGGTTTCTCCGGGCTGATGCTCGCTATCGCTCCGGCGGACTTCCAGTACCAGGACACCTACTTCGTGGTCGCGCACTTCCACTACGTGCTGGTGCCGGGGGCGATCTTCGGCATCTTCGCCTCGGCCTATTACTGGCTGCCGAAGTGGACCGGGCACATGTACGACGAAACCCTCGGCAAGCTGCACTTCTGGCTGTCATTCGTCGGCATGAACCTGACCTTCTTCCCGATGCACTTCGTGGGACTGGCGGGAATGCCGCGACGGATTCCGGACTACAACCTGCAGTTCGCCGACTTCAACATGGTCTCCTC
>NZ_JABULD010000314.1:0-3080 GCF_014060985.1 Pseudomonas sp. MD195_PC81_125 | reverse complement strand
CTGCTCGCGAAGAGGCCATTTCATTCAACATTGATGTCGATTGATCTACCGCTTTCGCGAGCAGGCTCGCTCCCACAGGTTTTGCTTTTACAGGGTTAGCGTGAGTCGGCTCACCAGCGCCCCCGGCAACAACGCCGACGAGGTATTGCGCTGGCTATACGTGCTCGCCGACAGCAGCAACTCGCGCTCGGCGGTCAATGCTTCCAGCTGCGAACCCAGCAGGCTGTAGGCGCTGTCGTCGAAACGCATGGTGCTGACCGGCGCCTGAATCTCGCCGTTCTCGACCCAGAAGGTCGCGAAGCGGGTCATGCCGGTCAGGCGCGCCGCCGGTTGATCGGAGTAGTTCAGGTACCACAAGTTGCTGATGTACAGCCCGGTGCCCAACTGCTTGAGAATTTCTGCCTGTGACAGATCACCGGCCGCCATGTTCAGTGCACTCGGCATTTCACCGCCGCTGGCGCCGTTGGCGGTCAGGCCGTATTCGGCGGCACTGCGCGAGCCGACCAGTTGATCGCCGGCCTTGCCTTCGATGACCAGCCGCAGATCGCTGCGCGGATAGCCTTCGCCGGAGAACGCCGGGCTCAACGAGCCGCTGACTTTTTCATCCAGCGACACCAGCGAGCTGAACGCCTGATCACCGACATACAGCTTCTGCAGCGGACTGCTCTTGCTGGCGATCGACTGTGCGGAGAACCCGCCCCAACTGAGCATGCCCATGATTTCTTCCAGCGCGGCTGGCGCCAGATACGCTCGATATTGCCCCGGTGCGAGGGTGCGCAACGGTCGACCGAGAAACGCCAGTTGCTCGCGCGCCTGCTGGAAGCGCCGGGCGAAGCCTTCGCTGCTCCATTCGTGCCCGGCGTAGCTGGCCTTGACCGCTTCGCCGTTGTCGTGAAACAGGCTGAAGTCGAAGTTGAAGCTGTTGGCCTGATGCCAGCCAAATGCTCCCGAGGAGCTGGCGAAACCACGGCTGATCGGGCCGGCAGCATAGAAGCCGACCAGATCCAGACCTTCAGCCGCGGTGCAGATTTCCTCGACCACTAGCTCGGTGTCCGGCAGCGGATGTTGCTGTACGTTGTTGCTCTGCCAGCCGTTGTGGTTTAGCAGCAGGTACGGATCCTGCGGCAGCAGCGGCAGGGTTTCGCGCAGTTGTTGCAGGCCTTCGGCGAGGCGCTGCAGATCGGCTTCCTGATCACCGGACAGGGTGATGTGCAGGTCGGCATGACGGCCGTCGTTGATCAGCTTTAACCCGACGTCGGCTTGCTGCACCTGACCGGCCTGACGCACCTTGGCGTGATTGAAACGCACGAACGCCGAGGATTCCGCGGCATAGCTGAGGGTGAATTGTTCCGGCTCGCGCACACTGTCGCGCAGCCAATTGACCATGATCTTGAAGGCGTCGGACTGACTCTTCGAAATGCTCATCAGGCGTCTCCCCCAAACACATCAACGTTGCTGAATACGCAGGCCGGCGAAGCGTGGCCGACGCGGATCACTTGGTTCGGCTCGCCCTTGCCGCAGTTTGGCGTGCCCAGCACCATTCGGGTGCCGGCATCGCCGACCGCGCGCAGACTCTTCCAGAACTGCGCGGAAATACCTCGGTAATTCGGATTTTTCACCACACCCTTGAGTTCACCGTTCTCGATCAACTGCCCCCACTCGCATCCGAACTGGAATTTGTTGCGCGCATCGTCAATCGACCATGAACGGTTGGTGCTCATCAGAATGCCATGCTCGATGCCGCTGATCAGTTGCGTCAGCGACTGATCGCCCGGCTCGATGTTGAGGTTGGCCATGCGGTCGATCGGTGGCCGGTTCCAGCCGCAGGCGCGGCTGTTGGCAACGCCGTCGAGTCCGGCGCGGAACTGTGACAGTGCGCCGCCCAATGGCCGCAACAGCAAGCCTTGGCGAATCAGGAATTGTTTGCTGGCCTTGCTGCCGTCGTCATCGTGGCCGTAGCTGGCCAGCTCTTCGGGAATGTCCGGATCGAAGGTCACGTTGAGCAGCTTCGAACCGTATTGCAGGCTGCCGAAGTCGCTGGTTTTGACGAAGCTGGTGCCGGCGTAATTGCGCTCGTCACCGAGGATCCGGTCAAGCTCCAGCGGGTGACCGATGGACTCGTGGATCTGCAGCATCATCTGGTCGGGCATCAGCAACAGATCGCGCGGGCCTTGCGGGGTATTTGGCGCGAGCAGCAACTGCAGGGCCTGATCGGCCACTTGCGGGCCGGCGCCGACCAGACCGCAACGGCTGATCACGTCGGCGCCACCCTGCTGACCGAAGTTCTCGCGGCCCAGGGAGCGGGTCTGGCTGTCGTTGCCGTCGTAGGCGGTGACATCGAAGCTTGGATAAACGAAGCGCTGGGCCTGGCGCAATTCGGCGCCGGCACTGCTCAGGTAAATCTGTTCGACGTGGGTGATGCCGATGCTCGCTTGCCAATGCACCAGGCGCTCATCCTTTGGCACCGAGGCGGATTCCGCGCCGAGCAGTTCGAAACATTCGCTCAGGGACGGGAAGGGTTGATCGAGATTGGGCGAAAAGTAATCAGCGCGGTCACTGGATACCGGCTGATCGCGCAGGTCGAGCAAGGCGTGGGGCTTCAGTCGCCGGGCCTGCTGTTCGGCGCGCTCCAGGGCGGCTTGCAGGCCTTGCTGCGACAGGTCGTTGGTCGCTGCATAAGCCTCGACGCCGTTGACCCGGACTGTGAGCATCGCACCCTCGTCACGGCTCAGGCTGGGCGGTTCGGCGACGTTCTTGCGCACCGACAGGTATTGGCCGGACTCGCGCACATACCGCAGGGAAAAAAAACTCGGCGCCCGTGCGCAAGGCAGCGAAGCGCTGCTTGAGCTGGGGGTGGAAATCGAACATTCGGGAACCTCCTTGTCATGGAGTTGCGGGGCGAAGCGATTCGGCGGGGAGGGGTGAAACGATTGCGCGAGGTCTAGAGTAGGCCTGCGTGGGGGTAGGATCAAGTGAAGAGGGGGTGTAGGAGGATTTACTGTGCAGCAGGGGAATTTGTGCTGAATGTGAGGGCCCCTTCGCGAGCAGGCTCGCTCCCACCTTTGAAATGCATTCCAATG
>NZ_JABULD010000677.1:0-7116 GCF_014060985.1 Pseudomonas sp. MD195_PC81_125 | reverse complement strand
AACTTTTATTCGTGCACACCCCCATGCGGCGAAGCGCCCCCACTCAAAACGATGAGCGTTAGCTCGAGTACCGCTCTTGATCTGAGGGCCCGTCGGCAGGCTGAGTGGAGGGATTGATCCGGGGGTGGGAGCGCAGCGACCGTTTGGCGCAGCCAAACACAGCGAGAGGAGGTGCAGCGAAGCAAACCGTAGGCGCTGCCCCCGGATGAATCCCGCAGCGAAGGAACCCGAGCCTGAGCGAGGGCCGAACGTCAGGGCATAGACCTTTTTGGTTACTTTTGGGGCGTTTGCCAAAAGTGACCCGCCGTAAGGGCGGAACCCTAATCAGCAACACCCGCAGTAACGGATCCACACCCAAAACAGCCAAAAACCCTAAGCCATATCCGGATCCCGAGCAGCCCGCAAAGAATTACTCTCCAACTCATACCGCAACTCATCAATCAACGCCGCCACAGCCTCCGGCGTTCGCAACGCATCAAGCTTCAACCCGCTGATCACCAGATCCACCTGTCCCGACTCCCGGTGATACAACTTCACCGTCAGCGAATGATCCCCATCCACTGAACACTCGCACGCCAAGGGCGAGAAACTCTGCTCAAGGCTGGCGCGCAACTGCGCAAGATTCATCATGGAGCTTGTTCCTTTAGCTGTTTCGAAGGGAGACGATCCCAAGCCAACAGGCTCGTATCGCACCCCACCAGACTAAGAACTGCCCCACCGCGCCAGAACCTGCATTTGCACCTCATCGATTAGTGCATTTGCACCTACCGTTGCCCCTTGGCGCCGCGTTCACCGGAAAACAGCCCGCGCTCCCGCGCCCAGACAATCGCCTCGCTGCGACTGTGCACATCGAGCTTGGAATACACCGTCGCCACATGATTGCGCACGGTATTGGGTGCCAGCTTCAACCGGGCGGCGATCTCCTTGTCGGCCAACCCCCTCGCAGATCAGCCCCAGCACGTCGCGCTCACGCGCCGTCAGATCAGTGAGAGACACGCTCGGCAGCTGCGGCGAGTTGACCTTCTTCACATTCGCCAGTTTTTCGATCAGCGTCCGACTGAACCACGAAGCATCCTTCATCACCTCTTCGATCGCCGCCACCAGTTCCAGCTCGGTGCGCTTGCGTTCGGTGATGTCCATCAGCACCAGCAGATAGCACGGCGTGTCCTGAATGTTCACGGTGTCAGCCGACACCGCGCACTCCAGCAGCTCTGCATCCTTCCTGCGCACGCGCACGTCGACCCGATCAATCCGACCGCTTTTGGCCAGGGCGTTCAGCAGCCGGGCCCGCGCACCGTCGTCGTCGATGAAATGCAGCTGGGTCACGGTTTTACCCACCACCTCGTCGCTGTCGTAGGCGAGGGTGTCGAGGAACGCCTGATTGACATCAATCACCTGCTGCTCGTCAGCACTGCAGATCAGAATCGGCACCGGGGTCAGGCGAAACGCCTTGGCGAAGCGTTCCTCACTCTGACGCAGCGCCACTTCCGCCTTGTGCCGCAGCTCCATGTCGACGAAGGAAAACAGCATGCAATCCTCATCATTGAGCACCAACGGTTGCCCGGCGACGATCACTTGCTTGCTGCCGCCATCGGGCAGACGCAGTTGAGCCTGCATCTGTGGAATGGTCGCCACATCGCGCAGGCGCTGGATCGCCAGATCCTTTTTCTCAGCCTGATCGAAGACATCGATTTCATAGGCCGAAGTACCGATTACCTGATCGCGGGTGTAACCGGTCATCTCCAGAAACCCCGGATTAACCTTGATGTAACGCAAGTCGCTGAGGCGGCAGATCACCGCCGGCGCCGGGTTGGCATTGAAGGTCTTTTCGAAACGCTGCTCGGCATTGGCCCAATCGGTGACGTCGCTCATGATCAGCACCAGCGACTCCGGCTGCCCTTCGCGGTCGGTCAGTACCATGCTGCGCACACTGTGCACCCAGACGCGTTCCGGGTCATCCATGGCAGACATTTCGACCAACAGGTCGCTGAATACCTCACAGCGTGCGACGCGGCTGATCGGATAGTTCTCGGGTGGCAACAGGTGGTTGTTGCGATAACGCAGCGTGAAACGCTTGGCATACTCATCGGCATTAGTGCCCAGCTCGCCGATCCGGCTGACACCGTGCATGGCCAGTGCTGCCTCGTTGGCCCAGAGGATGCTCTGATCGAGTTCCAGCAAAATCACCCCGTCGGACAGCCCGGCGATGATCTGCTGCAACTGGCGACGATTGGTTTCAGTGGTCAGGACTTCCTGGCTCATTGGATCTCCACAGGGAATGCGCGTGTGAAGATTACGACCGCAGGCGTGCGTGATCGTGCCGAACATAAATGTGCGCCCCACCACAGTCCCCCTGTGGTAGCGAGCTTGCTCGCGAATACGGTATTTCATTCAAATAATCTGTCGGCTGACACACCGTCTTCGCCAGCAGGCTCGCTCCCACAAGGGGATCAAGGTTGATCTGAGGTTTCCACCAGCTCGCGCAACGTATCGAGAAACAGCCTGAGCACCGGCGAAGCATCATCGGCGCGGTAAGTCGCGTACAGCGGCACTTCCGGCAGCGCCGGCGTCAGCCTGCGAAACACCAGCCCTGCCGGCGCCAGTTGCTCGATAGAAGCCGGCAGCAGCGCCACCCCGAACCCGGCGCGCACCAGGCTGAGCAGCGTCTGCACTTCAATCACCTGCTGGCGGATCTGCGGGGGTGAACCCGGCCTGAACGCAGCACTGATAAAGGAAGTTGGCAAACCGCGACTGCTTCAGTTCCAGCGCAACGAACGGTTCCTGCCCCAGATCCGCCGGAGCCAGTACTTCGCGCCTTGCCAGCGGATGATCAGCCGGCATCACCACGTGAATCGGCTCGTAGATCAGCAACTCGTTGCGCAGCAACGGATCGTCATAACCGACCCGAAACACGCAGGCGTCGATACGTTTTTCCTTCAACGCCTTGACCTGCGCCGCCGGGGTCATTTCATGCAGACGCCAGTTCACCTGCGGATAGCGTTCACGAAACAGGTGCAGGGCCTTGGGCAACACGCCGACCATCACCGAACTGATCATGCCGATCTCCAGCTCACCAAGCTGCCCGCGCCCGGTCTGACGGGTCAGGTCCAGCGCCCGTTCCAGTTGTTCGAACACCAGCGGTGCCTGCTCCTTGAGCATCTGCCCCGCGGCTGTCAGCTCGACCCGGTGATGACTGCGCTCGAACAGCGGCGTGCCCAACTCCTCCTCCAGCAGACGGATCTGCTGGCTCAACGGCGGCTGACAAATGTGCAACCGCTCCGCAGCCCGGCCGAAATGCAACTCATCAGCCAGGGCCATGAAATACCGCAGCAGGCGCAGGTCCATGGCGGCTTACCCCAGGCTCAGCGGTGTCGACCGCTGGCGCACGCCGGTCAACGCAAACAGAGCGTTGGCAATCGCGGGGGCCACCGACGGACTGCCCAACTCGCCGACGCCACCGGGTTTGCCCGGCTCGCCATCCAGCACCACGATATCGGTGGCCGGCATGTCCGACATGCGGGTCACGCGGTAGTCGTGAAAATTGCTCTGCACCACCCTGCCCTGTTGGATGTCGAGCCGGTCGAACAACGCATGACCGAGGCCCCACATCAGGCCGCCGTAGATCTGCTCCTCGACGCCGCCGGGCGACACGGCCAGACCGCAGTCGACCACACAGGTCAGCTTCTCGACTTTCGGTTTGCCATCGACCGTCGCGACCCGCGCCACCACGGCGATAAAACTGCTGTAACCCTGATGGGTCGCAATCCCCAACGCAGTGCCCGGCGGCAGCGGCTGGCCCCACCCGGCGCGTTCGGCAGCCTGTTTGAGCACCGCCACATGCCGTGGCCGTTCCTGCATGTTCGCCAGTCTGAAGGCCAAGGGATCGGCGCCGGCCGCGTGGGCCAGTTCGTCCATGAAGCTCTCGACGGCAAACACGTTTGGAATGAAGCTCACCGAGCGATACCAGCCGCTGGGCACATGGCTTTCGTGCTTGACCCAGTTCAACTGCAGATGCGGCGGACGGTAGGCGAAGTCCCATGCGGTGATCGCCTCGGTGGTGCTGTAATCCATGTGATCCGGGCGCTCGAAGTAACCCGGCTCCCACTGCTCCGGCGAGGCCGGTGACACCGCGTGCAGTCGCAGTGCGTTGAGTTTGCCTTGGGCATCCAGCGCGCCCTTGACCCGGTGCAGCGTCGCCGGGTGATTGAACAGTGCGTGCATTTCGTCTTCGCGGCTGTTGAGCAACTTCACCGGCACGCCGGTCTGTTGCGCCAGAAATGCCACTTCGAACAACCAGTATTTGGCCTCCCGCGCACCGAAGCTGCCGCCGGACACAAGCTCGTTGATGGTGACCATGTCCTTGGCGATGCCGCAGACTGTTTGCGCGGCTTCCAGCGCCGACGACGGCACCTGCACGCCGCCCCAATAGGTGATCGCGTTGTCCTTGACCTGTGCGGTGATACAGATCGGTTCCAGCGGGTTCTGCACTTTGTACGGCATGTGGTAATCGGCTTCGATCAGCTGCGCCGCCTGCGGCCATTGCGCGTCAACATCACCCTGCGTCATGGCCTTGATGGTCTGGCTTTTCGGGTCGGAAATAGCCGCCGCTTGCGCCGTGGCCAGTTCCGCGCTGTCGAACCCGGCCAGTGGCGAGTCGCTCCATTTGATCTCCAGCACTTTGCGGCCTTGCTGCGCCGCCCAGAACGTCTCGGCCAGCACCGCGACGCCTTCCAGGTTGCCACCGAGCACGTCCGGGCGCCCGGGGACTGCAATCACCTGGCGCACGCCCGGCACCTGCAATGCCGCCGCCGAATCCACGCTGAGAACCTTCGCCCCGACGACCGGCGCGCGCTGAATCACTGCCACCAGCATCCCCCGGCAGTTGCACGTCGATGCTGTACTTGAAGCGCCCGCAGACCTTGGCCGCGGCATCGCGCTTGTGCCGCAGTTTGCCGATGTATTTGAACTGCGCCGGATCTTTCAGCGTGACATTGGCCGGTGCCGGCAAATGCGCCGCCACGCCCACCAGTTCGCCGTAGTTGAGGCTGCGTTTGCTGGCAGGGTGAATGACCCGGCCGTCTTCGGTACTGCAGCTGTCGGGGCTGACTTTCCATTGCTTCGCTGCTGCCGCAATCAGCAACGCCCGCGCCGTGGCGCCGGCCATGCGCAAGCGCTCGTATTCGAGAGAAACACTGGTGCTGCCGCCGGTGGAAAAGACTTTCCAGACCGGATGAATGTAGGTCTCGAAGAACGGATCTTCCGGGATGATCACCTGCACGGTCATCGGGTTCACATCCAGTTCTTCGGCCACGCATGCGGCCAGTGCCGTTTGCGTGCCGGTGCCGGAATCGTGCTTGTGCACCACCAGCTTTACCGTGCCGTCGGGGAAGATCCGCACCCAGGCGTTGGGCTCGAATTCCGTGGCCGCCGCCGGGGTTTTCGAGTCGCTGGCGGCGCTACCGGATGGCAGATACAGAGCAATCGCCAGGCCCGAAGCGACCGTCGCCGCTTGCTTGAGAAACACCCGGCGGGACGGTTCGAGCAAGGTGTCGTCGCGCAGCCTCATCACGCCTCCTTCGGCGCGTTCGCCGCACGTTTGATCGCTTTGTTGATCCGCCCGTAGGTGCCGCAACGGCAGATATTGCCGCTCATCGCATTGCGGATCGAATCGTCGGTCACTGCCGCGCCAGTGTTGAGCAGCGCGGCGGCGGACATGATCTGCCCGGATTGACAGTAGCCGCATTGCGGCACATCTTCGGCGACCCAGGCCAGTTGCAGCGGATGACTCTCGCTCGGCGACAAGCCTTCGATGGTGGTGATGCTGTGGCCCGCGACGGCGGCCAGCGGCAACTGGCAGGAACGCACCGCGACGCCGTCCAGATGCACGGTGCAGGCACCGCACAGGCCCATGCCGCAGCCGAATTTGGTGCCGGTAAGTTTCAGTTGATCACGCAGTACCCATAACAAGGGCATGGAGGGGGACGCTTCATCCAGCTCGCGTCGTTCGCCGTTTACCGTGAATGCGATCATTGTCAGGCTCCAAAAGAGCGGCCCGTCTTTGTGCGGGCCTGGTGACCGATTATTGGAAACCCGGGCAAACCGCAGCCAGCGACGATTTCTGCCAACCGCTGTAAGCAGGACTAACAACATGTACAAGCGATACCCGTCGGTGCAGTCCATGAGTGCGTTTATCCACGCGGCGCGCAGCGGCAGTTTTTCCAGCGCGGCGCGCAAGCTCGATCTGACTCACAGTGCGATCAGCCAGCAGATTCGCGCACTGGAAGATTTCATCGGTCAGCCGTTGTTCGTGCGTGAAGGCGGCGGCAGCAACCTCACCGATGCCGGGCAGTTGTTTGCCAGCGTACTGGCGGACGGGCTGGCGCAGATCGACCGGGCCCTGTCCTCGGTGAAAAACCGCAGCGTGGCGCAGCGCCTGACCCTGGATGTGGACAGTGAACTGGCGCAGAGCTGGCTCAATCCGCGCCTGCCGGAACTGCTCGACGGACTGCCGGATTACGAGGTGACGCTGCTGTCGATGCCGCGCAGTGATCGCAGCAGCTTCGAGCGGGTGGATCTGGCGTTGCGTTACGGCTATGGCGATTGGGATGACTGCGAGATGACGCAGATCTGCGGCGATCGGGTGCTGGCGGTGGCTTCGCCGGCGTTGCTTGAGCGCTGTGGTTTGCAGTTGCCGTTGAGCCCGGCGCAGATCCTTGAATTGCCGCTGTTGGGCTATACACGACGCTCGTGGATTCCGTGGCTGGATGCGGCCGGAATGCCCCCGGTGGAGCCAGCGGCGCGGGTGATTTTCGATAATGCGGCCAACCTGATTGCGGCTGCCGAAGCCGGGGTTGGCGCCGGGCTGGTGCGCGGTTTGCTCGCCACCGATGCGTTGCGCAGCGGGCGGCTGGTGGCGTTGAACGAGGCGCAGATTGCTGCGCATTACAATCTTTATGCGGTGTGGCCGCATGGGCAGGCTGAGCGGGTGGCGCCGGTGGTTGAGGTGATCAGGCAGTTGGCTTTGCATACGCAACACTGACGCCTTCGCGAGCAGGCTCGCTCCCACAGTTTGACCGCATTTCTCCAGTTGGAATGCATTCCCCCTGTGGGAGCGAG
>NZ_JABULD010000710.1:0-14052 GCF_014060985.1 Pseudomonas sp. MD195_PC81_125 | reverse complement strand
CCTCCGTGTATTTGGGCATGGACGTGATACTAGTTGTATTCAACCAACTGATGTCACTGCGAGGCCAAGCTTCGACAGTCGCAAGCGATGTCCCTCTGAGGTTTGTCTGGACGGGCACGGTGTTCTATTTAATCGTCAGTTTGCAGGGCGCGTTCCAGGCTCTGATGCCGGTCAACCGATTGACTCACTTTTCCGATTGGGTAATTGGCCATTCGCATCTCGCGATGCTGGGTTTTGCAACCTTCGTTGCCGCTGGCGGGATTGCCCATGCCTGGCAGCGTATACCAAACAACCGCTACAGCGCAGCGGCGATGAATTGGGCTTACTGGCTGATAACTATCGGCCTACTGGCCATGTTCACCACACTAACGGCCGGCGGTTTGGTACAGGCACAAATATGGGAAACCACCGCGCCGTGGATGGACTCTGTACGCGCATCTCTGGCGTACTGGTGGATCAGAGACCTAAGCGGATTGCCGATTCTGGCAGGCTTCATCGCGTTTTTCCTGGGCCTAACTACAGGAGCCCGAAACAACGGTGCTGCCGTAAGTACCTCTCCCGTCATTCACCCTACGTTAGCGGGAGTTTAAGGTATGCAAACGGTTACCAAGCATCGCCTGTTCAATAGCGCCTATCTGATCATATTTGTAGCCGGTATCGGCTTCTTTATCTTGTCGTTTATGCTGCTCGGGATATTGCCTGGGAAGCAACTGCAAAAGGAAATCGAGGCCCGTGCACCTGCCAACATGCAACAGTATTCCGCGAAAGAAGAACGAGGGCGCATTGTATATGCCCGCGAAGGGTGCGGTTATTGTCATACTCAACAAGTACGATTCGTAGCTCAGGACGTCAGTCGCTGGGGGGCGCCCACTGAAGCATGGGAAACGAAATACGACTACCCACAACTCTGGGGGACTCGCCGCATTGGTCCTGATTTAGCTCGGGAAACCGAGGTACGAAGTAATGATTGGCATCTGACCCACCTATTCAATCCTCGATATGTCGTTCGTGACTCTGTAATGCCTGGCTATCCCTGGTTGTTTAAAGGTGATGCCAACAAACCGACATCGGATGGAATTGACCTCGTTGCCTACTTACAGACGCTTGGTAGAGCTAGAAAAGTTTCGGGTTATGACGATCCGCTTCAGGCGCAGGTTGAAGCTCAACAATCAACCCAGAAGAGCAGTAACGCGATGTCGCACGACAGCATGGCAGATGAAGAAATGTCGGCGTCACTCAATGTAAGCCAAGATGCAATCGCCGCGCGACCTCGCTTGGATGGGCCAGTGCCTGGCTTTGTGATACCTACTAACGCAAATGACCGCTCGATCGCATTACGTCTGGGACAAGCGGCTTTCGCGGAGAACTGCGCCGGGTGCCATGGTCCGAGTGGAACAGGTGATGGCTTAGCGGCGCCGACGTTGCTGCCACGTCCGGCTAACCTGCGCGATGCACAATTTACAACCCGGCATTTAGCCGATGTTTTGTGGAACGGCAGGCCCGGGACAGCAATGCCCGCTTGGAGAGACCTTGATAACTCAACGCTGGTGGCACTCACGCTTTATGTGCAAAGCCTGCATACAGCGGACGAGCGCGCCTTGCCGTCTAGCGACGTAGCGCTTGGGCAGTCTCTATTTTCCACCAATTGTGCTAGCTGCCACGGTGCCAGTGGCCAGGGCAATGGGCCTGCATCTCGCGGGCTCTCCCCACGCCCCGCGAACTTCTGGGAGAAGAAAGGCAACACGGCGTATCTGGAGAACGTCTTGCGTGAAGGCATACCAGGTACGGCAATGCCTCCCTGGAAAGCAGTGCTCTCGGACGAACAACGAACTGCTGTAGTTACCTATTTGCGTACGCTATACCAACCTACCGAGCAGGAGTGAATCATGTTTGCTTCAATGGTAATTGTGATGACCCTGATCGTTTCTGCATTCGTTGTAGCTTGGTGGGTCAGCCCTGAACTTCGGCTGTGGAGTGAGGCGCCCAAGCTCGTGATGCTTGAGCGTGAACGTCGTTTTGCTCAAATAAGAACGCCATTGGATCAACAGGGGGGGAAAGATCAGGGTTCCGGTAAAACATAATATTGGGAAGTTTTTTACGGAACTGGAATAGAACTGTCTGGCGTTCGTCTACTGTCTGGTCGCGTACTATTTCAAATAGCAGGCGAGCCTACAAAAATTCACAAAAACCAAAGGAATACGTATGTTCAAAAAAATGATCCTCACCGCTGCTGTTGCCGTCTGCTGCATATCTGGTTTTGCGTTCGCCGACGCGCCAGTCAAGGTTGCTGAAACAGACAAGGGAAAAGTACTCGTAGACGCGAAAGGAATGACTCTGTACACGTTCGGTAAGGACACCTCGGGCAAGTCGGTCTGCACTGGGCCATGCGCTGCAAACTGGCCACCTCTGGCAGTGTCGGCAAACGCCAAAGCGGATCATGATTATTCTGTCGTCACTCGAGACGATGGCACAAAACAATGGGCTTACAAAGGCATGCCACTTTACAGCTGGGTCAAAGATACCAAGCCAGGGGATACAACCGGCGACGGTGTCAACCAAGTCTGGCACGTTGCTAAACCGTAACCTCATTAATTAACAGGCTAGCATGCGCCCTGGCTTTGTCAGTGGCGCAAACTAGAAGTTTAACTACCTGATAGTTCCGCCAACGTGCGGCCGCTGCGCCTCACAAAGCATGATGGATCAGATCAACGTAAAATGGGGCCGAGGCACCGTACGCTCTTGAGATGTTCCCATAACGCCATACTGGGGTATGAAGCGCCAGATGCTAAGCCCCATTTGCACAACCCAGCTGGATCACCTCTGGACTGTTAAATTTAAATAGGGCTAGCACTGGGGCTGGGACTTACTAAAGGTTTCAACCCTCAGATCTGATTAAGGTAGGATGATTCAAAGAGCATAGCAAAAATCTTAATCCCGCCAATTATACATTATTGAAAAAACAGGTGATTGCGTTGCATTTGACCAACTGCTTGCATTCAATTTGACCAATTGCATTCGTATTGCCCACCTGGATAAACACCGGATCCTATTGCAACCGTTTGCGACTTTTGATCCTTCGCATTGATTCGCCTTTCAGTTCTATAACGTGGGACTTGTGAACGATACGGTCAAGAATTGCATCGGCAATCGTGGGGTCGGAGAACAGGTCATACCATTTTTCTTTAGGGTACTGACTTGTAATCAACAATGAGCCGTTCTGTGACTGCTCGTCGATAACGTCCAGGAGGAACGGGCCCAACTGGGCGTCAATGCCACCGATGCCCAAATCATCTATGACTAATAATTCTGCGCGGATCAAATGCCGACGTAGTTTAGGCGTGGTGTGGTCAGCGTAAGAAAGTGAGATTTCTTCAAAAAGCTTCGTGGCAGTGCGATACAGCGTCGCTCGCCCAAGGCGGCAGGCTTGGTTTCCGAGTGCGCAAGCGAGCCAGGTTTTGCCAGTGCCCGTAGCGCCCGTGATGATCACATTCTGACGTCGCGCTAACCACTCGCACTCACCAAGGGACATGACCGTATTGCGGTCTATGCCTCGAGACGCCTTGAATTCAATGCTGTCTATTGTGGCTTCATTCTCACGAAGCCTTGCGTTCTTTAGCAAACGTCCAACCTTTCTGCTCTCACGCTCGCTATTTTCGGCATCCATCATTAAACCAAGCCTTGTTTCGAATGGTTCTTTCAGCAGCGCCGGTGTTTCAAGCTGACGCTCGTAGGCTGCTGCCATCCCGTGCAGACCAAGAGACATAAGGTTTTGGGCAGTATCGAGGATTGACTTCATAGCGGCTCATCTCCCTGTGAGGCGTAGTATTCAGCACCACGTATGTTGGCGTGTTCGACCAAGGGGGCGGATCTTCGGTAGTTGGGGCGCAGGTCAGATTCGTTCCGAAGGATCGAACGCAGCCGCTCAGAACTTAGGATGTTCAAGCTATTCGCATAGCCGCACGCGGACTCAAGGCGTGACGGTGTGATTGCCCCTTTGCGAACGTCACGTTTCAGGCCAACAACGACCTTCAAACCGGTCGAGAAATCTTTCCGCAGGTTGAGGTTGTCCTTCACGAAACGGAGCGTTTCCGGCCCAATAGTCTCAGCCCAGACAATCAGAGCTTCCGGCTGGGAGTCCTGGAAATATCTGTGATTCGGGGCCAAGTGCTCTTTGAGAGTGCTAGTGCCCCGCTGACGATTGAGCTTGTGCGAGCCGATGAGACGGCGCTGATGAATGATTTCGAGCCAATCGTCTCGCACGCGCAAATCGACAAGAAGATTCGCGAAGTGGTAAGGAACCGAGTAGCTGTGCTCTTCAAATTGTACGTGGTAGTCGCTGCCTACCCTAACCTGATACACCCACTTGCTGTAGCTGTACTTATGTTCTGGGAGCGGCTTGAGGGCTGGATAGTCAAGCTCAAGGAAGCGGCTGGTTCGGCTCTTAGGGTACGTTCGAGTGATTCGACTGTTTAGCTCATCAACCCAGTAGCTGATTTTCTCGTTGAGCTCTTCTAAGGAAAAAAAGGTGCTCGCTCTCAGCCTTGCGAGAACGAATCTTTGTACCAGTTGAACAGCAATCTCACCTAGCGACTTGTCTTGCGGTTTACGCGGTCTGGCGGGGTAAATTTGAAATCCGTAGTGCTCAGAAAACTCGGCGTAGGCACGATTTAGGGTCACCACATCTCTCGTGTTTTTTCGTCACTGCTGACTTCAAATTATCAGGCACAACGAACCGTGGAACCCCGTCGAAGAACTCCAGGGCCAGAATGTTGCATCTGAGCCAGTCTGGGATCGTTTGACTTCTCACGGCGGTGGCAAAAATGTATCCCGAGGCACCTAGCGTTGCCACGAACACCTGAGCTTGGCTGATTGCTCCAGTATCCGGGTTGGTCACAGGCATTGTCCTGCCACAAAAGTCCACGAAGCACTTGTCTCCGGGGAGGTGAGTCTGTCGCATGCTCAGCTTTTGCCTATTGACCCATTCACGATAAATCCGTGTGAACTGAGCATAAGACACGCCTTCTGGCTCGCTTGTACGAAACTCTTGCCATAGGAGTTCCAAGGTGATGTCAGGAAGTTTTAGCTGTTCATGGATGGCAGGCCATGACGGGTAAGCCTTCCTTTGAGATGAGACTTTTGGCTGGGTATGCAGACGCTCCGCCAGCGCTTTGTCGTCAAGGTGCTTCAGTTCTTCCCAGCTTTGTCCACACTGTGCCAACTGATCCCGAATGGTGCGAACAGTGTTATGGGACACTTTGGCTAATAGGCCAATAGCCCTATTCGACAGCTTGGGGTCGCTCGTAAGGCGTAGCACCTCGCGCTGCGTACTTATTGGCAGCCTCATATGTTCTCCTCGCGACAGGTGTGTGAACACCTCACAGGTCGCGCCGTGTGAAAATTGCAGACAAACGGAATGTGATCGACTTGACGCCGAACGCGAGGGAACACAGAATGACGGCGCGTAGGGCTGAAACCTAACACCATCAAAAAAGCCTAGGGCTCCACCCCTGGGCTTTTTTGTGCTCCAAATCCACCGGCTAGCTCCTATCCTGATCTCATTGTGATACTCCTCATATGCTTAGTTCATACGGCCTGCTGCCGTGCGCAGCGCTGCGTAGCAATCCACCAAGCGACCTCTTTGGACAGAGCAAAGAACCCCCGACGATTAGGCACTTCAAATAGCGGCACCTCAATTGTCCCTCGCTGTTTAGCTTTACGAAACGCGTCGTACGATGTGTAACCCAACTCTCTCCACAGCGCGCTGCCACCCACCATCAGGCCATATCGCTGTTTGAGGTCGAGCTCTAATTCGAATGACAGAAATTGGATTTCAAGGGGCTCGCGCATCGCACTTAATGTCCGGTTTGGTCACAGTTGATAGTAATAAACCGCCCCCTTGCGCTCCAGCCGTAAGACTTCTACATTTTTTACGGTACAAAGATCGTTCGGGGATTTTTAAGTGTCTGATTTTAAGAGAATTGCAAACATTTATTCGGAGTTCGCAGGCAGCTTGCGCGAACAAATTCCGGAAAATAGCCGCCCCCGAAGCAACACAGTGGAAATGCTCGCAGTGGGCTACTGGTTCGAAGGACTGAGGCAGCGGACAGGCCTCAAAACTGCCTATGCCCTTGAGCTGTATTTCGAAAAAGAGTCATTTCGAAGAAATACGAATGGCACGATCCGGCATTACCGAAGCAAGTGGTCTAGGTACGAACAGAAAATGATCTCCCCCAAGGCCAAGACCTTGAGTAGGGTGGAACTGCTAGCACCTGGATCGTCCCGCGACCTGAATCATCCCATATGGACTTTGATGAAGCTGATCTCCCGGCAACAGAAAATCAGCTTCGACAGCTACTTCCGTGCGTTAAATACCGATGTCCAACTGGTGCTTTATCGCAGCACCAGCAACATGATTTGGGACAGTGTTCAGCGCGAACCAATCACTCAAGTTCTACTCGAAAAACTCGAACGCAGGGCAAGCTTGGATGCCCTCGCTGCGTTGATCGCGATAGTGGTCGAAGCAGATCTCCTAGGTCGAAAAACCGTTGCTATCAAGGCAGCAGGCACCTTGCACAAAGTACTTCTGATGCTGGCAATGGAGCTTCAAGCGCGCGGTGTTGCCGTTGGCCTAATCGATTGGCTCGTGTTCAACGTCCTACCCCTTGGAGTGCCTGCCCATCTGCATATCTGGATGAGCAGCGCTGACTACATCCACGCGTCGGCGCATTTGAACACCATGGTTTACCAGCATCCGGAAAGGCGCGGAAAAGCCCTACCTTGGAAGCTTCGTAATAAGCTGATGTGCAAGCTGCTTGCCGGGGACATGGGAATTGACGTTTTGCACGCAATGCGCCCTCAGTTCGAGTTGCGGACGGACATAGGGGAAATTGCGGCCGAGCTGGTCGAGGAGTTTAAGAAGACGTCGGCACTGAGAACTTGGGGATGGATGTGCATCATCGATGGCGCGCCACAGACAGTGCCACCAGTACCGCTGCTTTAGCCTTTCAAATGACTCGCCAGGCGAGTGGTCAAGTCCAATGCAAATGCCTGGTCACTTCCGATGCAAACGACTGGTCAAGTCGAATGCAAACGACTGGTCAAATGGGTTGCAATTTCCCACAGGTCGCCCAATTTAAAAAGCACTGGGATGATGAGCGATTCAGCTCTATCCCTATTACCGAGCGACGCGCAGCCTTGTATGCGGCGATACCTGCGATGTCGGCGCAACAGCAGCTGATCACCGTCTTGGCCTGCGGCATTTGGGCGAAGAATCGTCGGTGAACACCTTCACCAGCGCGCTGCATGCCGATGTGTTGCAGCGCCTCGCCAGGGACTACGGGCTCAAGCGTCGCTTGAGCACCGACTATCTGCGAGGCGGCAAATGTCCGGCTTGTGGTCAAAAGGAGTTGTATGCCCGCTACTCCGAACCGTGGCTGATCATTTGTGGTCGTGAGAGCAAGTGCGCTCAGCGCTGGCACCTCAAGGAGATTTACGAGGATCTGTTCAATGATTGGAGCAAGCGGGCCCCCTCCTCTGAGCAATTTCCATCGGCGACGGCACGGGCCTACCTTGAGTTTGCCCGGGGCTTTCGTCACGAGGTTATTCAGGGCTGGTACTCGCAGGAAACCTATTTTTCTGAGGACTTGAATGCCGGCAGCGCGACGGTGCGCTTCGCCTTGGAAAAAGGTGGCTACTGGGAACGCCTGATCGACCGGCCGCACCGGTTTGGCAAGATGAAGGCGCGGTTCAAGCCCGGCGACAGCCCGCGTGGGTACTGGTGGTGCCCGCCATGCGTCGAACTGCTGGACGTCAAAGAACTGTGGATTGTCGAGGGCATCTTCGACGCGATCGCTCTGGTACATAACCGCATTGCCGCGGTGTCGGCCATGTCGTCAGCCTTCTTCCCTGAAGAGTCGTTGAAAGAGCTGGCACGGCAGCGCGGCGGCAAATTGCCCAAGCTCATTTGGGCGCTGGACAACGAACCCGGCGCACACAAATACATCAAGCGTTGGGTTCGCCAAGCTCGCGCCCTAGGTTACGAGTGCGAAGCCGCACAGATCCCGCAATCGAACAGCCGCAAGGTCGATTGGAACGATCTGCATCAGCGCTGGGCGTTCATTGACGGCGAGAGCGAGCGTGCTGAGCAGATCGAAAAGGACCTGGCCAACGCTCGCTATCACGGCTCCTTGCTGATCGCCGAAAGCGCGTCTGAGAAAGGCGTGCTGATGTACGAATGGCGCGAGCGCCACGAGTTTTCACTTCGGCTTCGACAGCCGACTCTACTGGTTCAAGATGGACCTGGAGAAATTCAACAAAGCCATGCAGGGGCTGGAGTCCTCCGAGCGCCACGAAGACCAGCTGCTGAACGAAAAGCAGCGTCGTGAAAAGGCCCTGCGCCAATGCGGTGGCGTGGTGGAAATCGCCAACTGCTACCCACAGGCGCTGTACTTCCAGCGCAACGAAGTCACCGACGAATCCTGGTACTACTTCCGCGTCGACTTCCCGCACGACAGCGGCAGCGTCAAGAACACTTTCACCGGTGGCCAGGTCGCCGCCGCCAGCGAGTTCAAGAAGCGCCTGCTCAGCATGGCCGCCGGCGCCGTATTCACCGGCAGCGGGCAGCAGCTCGACAAGATCATGAAGGATCAGCTGTTCGGCCTGAAGACTGTCGAGACCATCGACTTCATTGGCTACAGCAAGCTGCACGGCTGCTACGTCTTTGGCGATCTCGCGGTACGCGGCGGCATCGTCAGCGTGGTGAACAAGGAGGACTTTTTCGAATTCGGCAAGCTGCGACTGAAAACGCTGCAGAAGTCGATCGCCATGCACATCCAGCGCGACAGCAAGCAGTACCGTACCGACTGGCTGCCAATGCTGTGGCTGTGTTTCGGCGCCAAGGGCATCGTCGCCCTGGCGTTCTGGTTTGGTTCGCTTTTCGCCGAGCAGATCCGCGCGCAGTACAAGTCCTTTCCGTTTCTTGAAGTCACCGGTGAAGCCGGTGCCGGCAAGACCACGTTGCTCACCTTCCTGTGGAAATTGCTGGGCCGCGAGCATGAAGGTTTTGACCCGTCGAAATCGACCCGTGCCGGCCGGCAGCGTGCCATGGGCCAAGTTTCCAATATGCCGGTCGTGCTGATCGAGGGCGACCGCAACGAGCCGGATAAAGCGCACGCCAAGGGTTTCGACTGGGACGAGCTGAAAGACTTCTACGGCGGCGGCACGCTCGGTACCAAGGGCATGAAGACCAGCGGTAACGAGACCTACGAACCGCCGTTCCGGGGTGCGATTGCGATCAGCCAGAACGCCGATGTCAGCGCATCTGAAGCGATCCTGACCCGGATTATCAAATCGCACTTTGCGCGCCCGGAAGTCACCACCGAAAGCCGCGCGGCCGCCGACAACCTGAACCTGATCCCGGTCGAGCAGTTGAGCCACTTCCTGTTGCTGGCCGTTCGTGCCGAAGCCCAAGTGATGGCCAAGTTCGCCGAACGCGTGCTGGTTCATGAACAGCAACTGCGCCGGCTCAAAGAAATCCGCGTGGAACGGATCATCAAGAACCACAGCCAGTTGATGGCCCTGGTCGATTGCCTGCGCCTGGTTTGCCCGCTCGATGAGAACCACGTCGCCACGACGCATCAGGCGCTGATGGTCATGGCGCTGGAGCGGCAAGCCGCGATCAGTGCCGACCACCCGCTGGTTGCCGAATTTTGGGAAGTCTACGAATACCTCGAAAGCCTGGGCGAAGGCCCGCAGGTCAACCACAGCACCGACCCGAAACTCATCGCAATCAACCTCAACGAATTCGCCGAAAAGGCCAGCGAGCATCGGCAGAACCTTGCGGATCTCAAGACGTTGCGCTGGCTGCTGGTGAACAGCCGCAGCCACAAATGGCTAGAGACCAACAAGGCGATTTACAGCGCGGTGCGTGCGTCGCAAGCCGTCATCAATGGCACGCAAAAAAGGAGCACCACAGTGCGCTGCTGGATTTTTCAGCACGCGTAACGACCTGCAATTAAGGGATCACCCGGTGCTGCAGTGCCGGGATGTGTAAAGGAGAAACACGATGCAAATAGCGGTTCTAGAGCTCTTGGATGTGCCCTGCTTTGTTGGGCGAAATCTCAGCTTACAGGTTGGGCGTTTCAGCGCTGGTCGGGGGGCGTTATGAAGAAAAGGAAAGCTTTTCCCTGGTGTCTGGATTTGAACGGGATTTGCGACCAGTGCGGGAGGTCGCGGGCACATGGGAATCATCGCAAATGCAGCAAAGCGCGGCAGGTGGCTGCGGATCGGCTTCGGGTTGAGGAGGCTCGGAGCGGGGTTAAAAAGCCGCGAAAAAGAAGTGCTGGGTTGTTTTGGTTGTTGAGGCAGGAGTGAGGTTGCAACAGCAGTAGAAGGCTCAGGACTAGGCCTTTCCCATTTCTAACACAGCACAGGAGGTGCTTATGGCAGACGGTGTAGAGGCCCGCGGAAACTCAGTGCGGGTTTACTTTCGCTTCAATGGCGAGTTGTGCCGGGAGCGCATCCCCGGCGGTAATACTCCGGCCAACCGGGAACACGCGGCGCGCCTGGTGAACATCATCGAATACGAAATCCAGGCCGGTACTTTCGATTACAGCCGGCACTTTCCCAACTCGGGCAAGCTGGCCGAGAACACGTTCGGCCACTATCTGGATCTCTGGCTGAAGATCAAAAGCAACAGCGTCGCCGCGACCTCCTATCGAGGGTACGCCAACAAGGCCGAGGTACACGTCCGGCCGCGCTGGGGTAAATCGCAGATCGACCAGATCGATCACTTGGATTTGCAGGAGTGGATCCAGGACACGCTGTCGAAGCGACTCAAGAACAAGACTATTCGAGACATCATCTGCAATGTGCGGCAGGTATTTCGGCTGTATCGAACTCGAAAAAAAGTGGCGCACGATCCTACTGAGGGTCTGTTCGTGCGGTTGCCGGATCCTGAAGCACCGGATCCATTCACCAGGACGGAAATCAAGCAGATCCTCGAAACGCCCACGAAGCGGATTCAGGAGGTACTGATGGTGCAATTCATGATTTGGGCGGGGCCACGGGTTTCAGAGACGATCGCGCTGGCCTGGGAAGATGTCGATCTGGAGCAAGGGACGGTGACGTTTCGGCGGTCGAAGGTGCGCGGAGCATATCGGGTGACGAAGACGCGCCGGTCGACGCGGAAGGTGCGGTTATTAGCACCGGCGTGGGATGCGTTGCGCCGGATTGATGCGATCAACAAGGTCAAGAAGGCGGAGACGGTCGAGGTTGTGGAGCGTGATAACAAGACTGTTCGCAAGCACACGCTGCGGTTTGTGTTTCTGAACAGTAAAAGCGGGTTGCCGCATGTGAGCGATTTTGTGGTGCGGGATCGGTTTTTTAAGGCTCACCTGCTTGCGGCTGGGGTGCGGTATCGGGGACCTGGGCAGTGTCGGCATACGTATGCGAGTCAGTTACTGACAACCGGGGTGGCTTCGATTGATTGGATTGCGGAGCAGATGGGGCATACCAACGGCAACATGATTCGGCAGCATTATGGGACTTGGATTAATGAGGATGGGCCGGATGTTGTGGGGATGTTAGAGCATGCGTTGGCTCTTTAAAAATCTGTCAATAGCCCAACATTTGAGCTATTGACTAAACCGCTATTAATTCAAAGAATTCGATACTAGATCCAAGTACTCGTACCAAGGCTCAGCTCTTGTGCCCTCGACTGCAGACGTCCTTACCAGCCTGCACCTCTCTGAATCATAAGTAATCGTTTCCACGAGACACGCTTCAGCTATCGCAGGATTAAGATCACGCAGCTCGACATAATTATTTTTAGTCCAGTTCAACACTACTTTCTGCAAAGGACGACTATCCCGACCCCAATCACCTTTCCCCACTGAGAAACCCATAACATTTAAACAAAATCCAATTATTTTAGCACCCTTGAAGTTAGGAAATTTCTTCATTCGGACTACTTCATTATAAAGTAGTCTGCGAACCTTAAATTTTACAATCTGTCCCGCCACACCTGAAAGCCTATGATCACTGAACAGTCTCCCCCATACAGAGTTATGCTGAATCATCCAACAATCCCACTTAGGAAACTTAACCGCCGATGCGGAAAATATCACCTCAAAGACCAAGCCTGCCAAGTGATCATAAGCAGTTTTGTGCACTGGCCCGTAGTCATCGCGAACTCGCAACACGAAATACTCCGGCACATTTTGTTTTTCTAGCACTTCAACAGCTTCACATATGAAATCGATTATAACCCGCATGCGCGACAGAGCATCGTTATCCCAAGGAACATTAGCAATTCCATTTAGGGTATAAAGATCAGACGCGGCTCCTTCCAGGTAACTCATTGCTCTGTACAGTACGAAAGAATGTCGATAAGAATAATTTTCAGAATAGTCAATAAAGGTCATTAACAGAACTCGACAGTAAGCCCCCCACTGCCCAGCATCCCATTTAGAATTACCCATCAAATCCGGATCCAAAAGCGTCCCAATATTCTCAACCATTAGATAATTCGAGAACATTGCATGACTCAGAGGTTTGTGGTGACCAATCAACCCAGAATCGTACTCTTCTGTTTCGTGATAGAGAAATGAATCTCTGTTTAAAATAGCTTCATTGATAATATTTTTTTGAAAAAAATTTCGACTTGAACACCATATTTTTTTCGTATCTCCAATCTCTTGAAATATCGCAAGCGCAGTACCAGGTGAAGATTCCACTATTGCTCGACAAAGTCTTTTGTCAGCAATAAGCAACAGCAAGTCGTTCGCATAAGCCCCAACTTTTGAATTTTTAATTTTCCACCTATTTTGATTAAGCTTTCCGTTGCTTTTGGATCTCAGTCTTATCGAAAGCATAACGAATAAGCGGACGAGCAGAGTGGACAAGCTCATCTGCAATCACTGCCAACTCTGCAGGAGAACCTTTGAGAATGAAACGATATAGACTCTGTGCATATCGTTCAGTATTTCTCTTGCCAAATATTGGGGGCCGTATAAATGCAAACCATGCCCAAACGAGGAAGGTAAGAAGGAATGCACCACCTAAGAGAGCCTGCCAAGACGCAGGGGTTAAAAGATTGCCCCTGGGCACTAACCATTGCTCGGCACGCCACAAATCCGTGAGCAACGTGAGTATCCCTACCGCCGTGACGACTGAAAAAGTAATTCCTCGAAGCGGAATCGGCGCAGCTTGAATGCGGAAACGGTACCTCACATCCCCGATAGTCCAAGCAAGAACCATAAGGGCTAGACCGGCAAGAAACTCTGAAAAACCAAAAAATTTTGCCCCTGTTGCATCAAGTGGAATGAAACATATGTTTAGGAAACATTGCTCAGTCAACACGATTTGATCCCTCATAACATCCTCCGTCCGTCATCATGGTTCACCTACTCGTGAGCTAGGACGAGAGATGACATCCCCCCCGAGGCACAGGTTAAGAGCTCACCAAGGCTTACACCAACGGCGATTAAAACACCTAGGCATTCCCATAATGTTCCCATATCGCCCTTTTCCAGACGCCAAAAACCACAAACCCCCGACTTTCTCTAGGAAAATCAGGGGTTTGCGTTTACTGAATGTGGCGGTGAAGGAGAGATTCGAACTCTCGATACAGTTTCCTGTATACACACTTTCCAGGCGTGCTCCTTAAGCCACTCGGACACTTCACCGTATCTCTTCAAACATGTTCTGTCTGTCGAGGCGCGCTAATGTAGTCGAAAGCTTTTCTGATGGCAAACTTTTTTTTCAGAATTTTCATGCGCTTAAGGCATAAAGGCGTTTCGACCCGCCTTGGGCGATGGCAAACCGGACAATCTCTGGTGACGGCCACCCTTTTATATAGAAGCAGAACGGCGTGCTACGCCAGGCGCGGCCGGAAACGGTGACTGGCGGGTCAGTCACGGCGCTTTACCTGGCCTGCGGCGGTGGGTAACGTCTGCCCATCTTTCTTACAAGGAATAGCGTCATGAGTGAGTTGATTGCCTACCACCTCGAAGACGGTATCGCGACCCTGACCTTGAACAACGGCAAGGTCAA
>NZ_JABULD010000247.1:0-4556 GCF_014060985.1 Pseudomonas sp. MD195_PC81_125 | reverse complement strand
GCTGAGGTTGAAGTGCTCGGTCTCAATGAAGCCAGCGCAACAATCGTTGACCGCTTCGGTGTGCATGACAAACCCGGTGCCATCGACAAGCTCATGAGCCACTAAGGAGAACGACAATGACCCACGTAATGGCATGCATTGATAACTCACAATCCTCATTGGCGGTCTGCGATTACGCAGCATGGGCCTCGCAACGACTCAGCGCTCCCCTGACCTTGCTTCATGTGCTGGATAAGGAAAAATATCCTGCATCCGCTGACCTCAGCGGCAATATCGGCCTCGGTAGCAGAGAACATCTACTGGAAGAGTTGGCCACGCTGGATGCGCAGCGTGCAAAACTGGCCTTGGAACATGGACAGCACATGCTTGAAAAAGCTCGCGAGCGAACAGTCATCTCTGGCGCCATGTCACCTGATCTGAAGCAGCGCCATGGACATCTAGTCGAGAGCCTGAGCGATCTCCAAAACGATATTCGATTACTGGTGATCGGAAGAGTCGGAGAGGACAGCACGCGCAGTGCCCAAAGTCTTGGCAGCCAGATTGAAGCGGTAGTCCGAACTATCCACCGCCCCATCCTGATTACAACCAGCCATTTCAGGAAACCTGAAACGGTCATGGTGGCATTTGACGGCAGCGCTACAGGCCACAAGACCGTACAGATGCTTGCTTCAAGCCCGCTGTGCGAAGGCCTGCCAATTCATATCGTCATGGTTGGTACGGACTCTGAAGAAAATCAGAATGAGCTAGAGAAAGCACGAACCACACTCGCCAGTTCTGGCCCGCTAGTGCATGCCGAGATCCGCCCAGGCGAAGTAGAGTCGGTACTTCATGCGTATCAGGCAGAGCACTGCATTGACCTCTTGGTCATGGGGGCGTACGGGCACTCACGCATCAGGCAGTTTCTGGTGGGCAGCACGACCACGACGATGCTGCGAACATCCACTTTACCCGTATTGCTGCTTCGCTGAACCAGTTCCACTGGCCACAGTATTTCCAGAGCTGCGGAAATACCGTGGCCACCCTGGACGATGACTAACTGATCTTGCCGTAACGAGACCACATGCAACTCATAACTGAAATTGTTCACCCCGAGCTGAAATCCAAACAGGGCAGAGTATTCCGTCGACACGCAGCACGCGGCATCGTGATGCGGGATGAACAGATCCTGTTGCTGTTCACGGAGCGCTATAACGATTTCAGCTTTCCTGGAGGCGGCCTTGATGGTGACGAAGACATTGTCGCAGGCCTGAAGCGTGAGCTTGAGGAAGAGACTGGTGCTCGTCAAATACAGGTGCTCCAGCACTACGGTTACATCGAGGAGTACCGGCCCTACTGGAAACCAGAATATGACCTGATGCACATGACCTCGCATTTTTATCTATGCGAAATCGCTCCCCAGCTAGCGCCCGTGAGAATGGAAAGCCACGAAATCGCGAATGGTATGCGGCCTGTGTGGATCAACCTGCATGAAGCCATCGTGCACAATGAGGCCGTTATGCAGCGTCACGAGTCTTCGATGGGGCAATCAATTCTGCGCGAAACCTACATGCTGAGAAAAGTCGCTTCCGAATTGTTGATGCCAATCAGCCTTTGAGCTGACTATTTGGCGAAGTCCACTTAGCGGTCTCAGGCAAGCATCCAATGCTGCGGGAGTTATTGCGTGATTGCGCTCGCCCGCTGTGTCGGCACCTAACCACCGTGCGGTCTATGAGTATCAGAATGAATAATTTTTATTCTGAAACGTGAACGTCCTGTAACAGAAAAACAGTTACCTGCCGTTTCGCGCAATATTTATTGGGGATAGAGGGGTGTAACAATAAATATGATTACCTTTTTCACGGAAAACCCCATTCTCAATTCAAGCCGTGCGGCCAAGACCGGACGGGTACTGGAGCTGGATCCGACGCTGCTGGTCGGCGGGCTCGGGCCGCGTTTACCGGCGGCGTTGAAGGGTTTGTCTGACGGCCTCTACTCGACTGCGAGCGGCCAATGACCGTACTGGTCAAACCACGCAGCCTGTTTATCGGGCTGACGCTCCTGTGTTTGCTGGCCATCTGGCTGTCGTTGGCGCTGGGGCCGGTGAGCCTGCCGCTGTTCGATACGTTGCGCGCGGCTCTGCGCATGCTCGGTGTGCCACTGGCGCCGGACGGTCTGGAGCAGGCTGAGCTGATTCTCGGGCAGATCCGTCTGCCGCGGACCTTGCTCGGCCTGGCCGTCGGCGGCGTACTGGCGCTGTCCGGTGTGGCGATGCAAGGTTTGTTTCGCAATCCGCTGGCCGATCCCGGGTTGGTCGGAGTCTCCAGCGGTGCGGCGCTTGGTGCGGCTGTAGCCATTGTCGGCGGTACGTTTTTTGGCGGTTTGCCAGAGTGGTTCGGGCCGTATCTGTTGTCGGCGTGCGCGTTTCTCGGCGGGTTGGGGTAACGGCGCTGGTCTATCGGCTCGGACGGCGCAACGGCCAGACTCACGTCGCGACCATGCTGCTAGCGGGGATCGCGCTGACGGCGCTGGCCAGCTCGGCAGTCGGGTTGTTCACCTATCTGGCGGATGACGCGACCCTGCGCACGCTGACTTTCTGGAATCTGGGCAGCCTCAATGGTGCCAGTTACGCGCGTTTGTGGCCGTTGCTGATCATCAGCGCCGGTGTTGCGCTGTGGTTGCCGCGTCGTGCCAAGGCGCTGAATGCGTTGTTGCTTGGTGAATCCGAAGCAGGGCATCTGGGGATCAATGTCGAACGGCTCAAGCGTGAACTGGTGTTCTGCACCGCGTTGGGTGTTGGCGCAGCGGTAGCGGCGGCGGGGATGATCGGTTTCGTCGGGCTGGTGGTGCCGCATCTGGTGCGTTTATTGGCCGGGCCCGATCACCGGGTGCTGCTGCCGGCGTCGGTACTGGCGGGTGCGAGCCTGCTGTTGCTGGCGGATCTGGTGGCGCGGCTGGCACTGGCGCCGGCGGAGTTGCCGATCGGTATTGTCACCGCGTTTATTGGCGCGCCATTCTTCCTTTATCTGCTGCTGCGAGGACGTGCCTGATGCTGTGTGCGCACAATCTGCACATCCGTCGCGGGCGCAAGACCGTCCTCAGCGACGTCACCCTGCAACTGGAGCCCGGTGAGGTGCTGGGTGTGCTCGGACCGAACGGTGCCGGCAAAAGCACCTTGCTCGGTGCCTTGTGCGGTGAGCTGACGGCGAGTGAAGGCGGGGTGTTGCTCGACGACAAGGCGCTGAATCACTGGACAGGTACGCAACGCGCCCAGCGTCTGGCGGTGTTGCCGCAGGTCTCGACGCTGGATTTTGCCTTTCGTGTGGATGAAGTGGTCGGCATGGGCCGCTTGCCGTATCAAAGTGGTCGGGTGCGCGATGACGAGATCATCGCGGCAGCGCTGGACGCTGCGGATGTCGGGCACCTGAGCGGGCGCAGTTATCTGGCGTTGTCGGGTGGCGAGCGCCAGCGCGTGCATCTGGCGCGGGTGCTGGCGCAGTTATGGCCGGGGCAGGCCGGGCAAACGCTGTTGCTGGATGAGCCGACCTCGATGCTAGATCCACTGCACCAACATACGACGCTGCAAGCGGTGCGCGAATTTGCCGACCGTGGCGCGGCGGTGCTGGTCATCCTGCATGATCTGAATCTGGCGGCGCGCTATTGTGATCGGGTGTTGCTGCTTGAAGGCGGGCGCCCGGTAGCGCTGGATACGCCGCAGCAAGTTTTACGACCGGACTCGCTCAAAGCGGTGTTCGGTCTCGAAGTATTGGTGCAGCCGCACCCGGAGCGTGGGCATCCGCTGATCATCGCCCGCTGATTTCTCATCGAGGTGATGGCATGCGCGGGATCTGGTTGTTGGCGGTGTTGTGGCTTGCGGGGTGTCAGCATGTTGCTGCGCCACCACCGGTCAGCGGTGAGATACGCGATCTGCACAGCGGTCAGGTGCTGACCGCGCAGGAACTGCTGACACGTCTGGCCGGTGCGCCACACGTGATCATTGGCGAGCAGCATGACAATGCCGATCATCACGCTGCGCAGTTGTGGCTGTTGCGGTCGCTGGGTGAGCAACGCCCTCAGGGCAGTCTGCTGCTGGAGATGCTTACGCCTGATCAACAGCCGAACGTTGATCAGGTTCGCCATGCAGCAGCGCGGCCCACCGATCTTGCCGCCGCTCTGGACTGGCAGGATGGCTGGGACTGGAAGCTTTATGGACCGATCGTTCGCTTCGCCCTCACACAATCCTATCCGTTGCTGGCAGCCAATCTGGACGACAGCGAGATCCGCGCGGTCTATCGTCAGCCGCCGGCCTTGACCGGTGTTCGCAGCAATGCGGCAACGGTAAAAGCCACGCTGCTTGAGCAGATCAGCGACTCCCACTGTGGCTTGCTGCCCAAATCGCAGATGCCGGCGATGCTCAGCGTTCAGCAACAACGTGATCGACGCATGGCCGAACGTTTGCTGGCGGCACCAACCCCCGCCATGCTGTTGGCGGGCGCCTGGCATGCGCGCAAGGATGCTGGCGTGCCGCTGCATGTGCTTGATCTTGGCGCAGCCCAAGCGCCCACCGGTGCCTGATGCTG
>NZ_JABULD010000180.1:0-12465 GCF_014060985.1 Pseudomonas sp. MD195_PC81_125 | reverse complement strand
GCGATGAGATCGCTGTGGGGAGCTGGCTTGCCAGCGATGGCCGCGCCGCGGTCTCAAAGAATAGTTACTGAAGCCTATAACAACAGATTCTCGTGGAGCCTCGCTGATGAAATCCTATGAAGTCAATTTTGACGGTCTAGTGGGGCCGACCCATAACTACGGCGGTCTGTCCTACGGCAACGTCGCGTCCCAGAGCAACAGCCAGCAGTCCTCGAACCCGAAGGAAGCGGCGCTGCAAGGTCTGGCGAAAATGAAAGCGCTGATGGAAATGGGCTTTCAGCAAGGCGTGCTGGCGCCGCAGGAGCGTCCGGACGTGGCCGCATTGCGCCGCCTGGGTTTCAGCGGCACCGACGCGCAAGTGATCGAGCGCGCCGCAAAAGAAGCCATGCCGTTGCTGGTTGCCAGTTGCTCGGCGTCGAGCATGTGGGTGGCGAATGCCGCCACCGTCAGCCCGAGTGCCGACACCGCTGACGGTCGCGTGCACTTCACCGCCGCCAACCTCAACTGCAAATACCACCGCAGTATCGAACACCCGACCACCAGCCGCGTGCTGGGTGCGATGTTCGCCGATCAGCAGCACTTCGCCCACCACGCCGCGTTGCCGGCGGTGGCGCAATTCGGTGACGAAGGCGCGGCCAACCACACGCGTTTCTGCCGTGAATACGGCGAGGCCGGTGTCGAGTTTTTCGTGTTCGGGCGCAGTGCCTTCGACACCCGTTACCCGGCGCCGCAAAAGTACCCGGCGCGCCAGACGCTGGAAGCGTCGCAAGCGGTGGCGCGTCTGCACGGTCTGCGTGACGAGGGCGTGGTCTACGCGCAGCAAAACCCGGCGGTGATCGACCAGGGCGTATTCCACAATGACGTGATCGCGGTGGGTAACGGCGAGGTGTTGTTCTATCACGAGGACGCGTTCCTCGACACCGAGCAAATGCTGGCCGAGTTGCAGGGCAAACTGGCCAAGGTCGGTGGCCAGTTCCAGTCGGTCTGCGTGCCGCGTTCGGCGGTCACCGTGGATGATGCGGTGCGTTCCTATCTGTTCAACAGCCAGTTGCTGTCGCGTCCGGATGGCTCGATGCTGCTGATCGTGCCGGAAGAGTGCCGTGGCAACGAGCGCGTGTGGAACTACTTGCAGGGGCTGACCAGCTCCGGCGGTCTGATCCGCGAAGTCAAAGTCTTCGACCTCAAGCAAAGCATGCAGAACGGCGGCGGCCCGGCGTGCCTGCGACTGCGCGTCGCGCTCAACGAAACCGAGCTGGCGGCCGTCAACCCAGGGGTTATCATGACCGCACCGTTGTACGGTTCGTTGACCGCATGGGTTGAAAAGCACTACCGCGACCGCTTGAGCGAAACCGATCTAGCGGACCCGCAATTGCTGCTTGAATGCCGGACGGCACTGGATGAACTGACGCAAATCCTTAAACTGGGCGCGGTTTATCCATTCCAGATCAATTGATGGCCGGCGCGTCGCCGAACGCGACGCGCGGCTTGTCTCCCCAAGAGAGTAAAAACATGAGCGATTCCCTGCAGCTGATCCTTGAAGACACCGACGGCACGCAACTGCAAACCTCGTGCACCCGCGTCGCGGTCATGTGGCAAGGCAAAGAGCTGTGGATCCAGCAGGACGGCCGTGGCCAGCTGCTGATCGGCGTGGATGTCGAGGAAGGTGACGAAGAGTACGCCAACCTGCTGCTGCGCCCACTGGCAACTAATCTGGTCAGTCTGCAACTGGAAATGGAACCGGCTGAGGTCGGCGACGAAGACCACGTGCACGGCCCGGATTGCAACCACGATCACTAAGGAAACCGCTCTATGCTCGCCCTCGGCAAACTGCTTGAACTGACCCTCGCCGGCCGTGAACCGGCGGAGAAGACTCAACTGACTGTCGAAGGCGTGCGCATGCGCTGGTTGAGCGAGGGTGCGCTGGAAGTCCGGCCCCCCGAAGCGCGCGACAATGGCCTGGACCTGCTGCTGTCGGCAGGCATCCACGGCAACGAAACAGCGCCGATCGAATTGCTCGACCGGCTGCTGCATGACATCGCACGCGGCGATCTGAAGCCGCGTGCGCGCATTTTGTTCCTGTTCGGCAATCCGGAAGCGATTCGCAAGGGCGAGCGCTTCGTCGAGCAGGACGTCAACCGGCTGTTCAACGGCCGGCATGAACAAACCAGCGGATCCGAAGCCATCCGCGCCTGTGAGCTGGAACGCCTGGCGGCGAGTTTCTTCAGCCTGCCGGACCGTCAGCGTCTGCACTACGACCTGCACACCGCGATTCGTGGTTCGAAGATCGAGCAGTTCGCCCTGTATCCGTGGAAAGAAGGGCGCCAGCATTCGCGCCGCGAACTGGCGCGTCTGCGTGCTGCCGGGATGGACGCGGTGCTGTTGCAGAACAAGCCGTCGATCGTGTTCAGTTCCTACACCTACGACAAGCTCGGCGCCGAGGCTTTCACCCTGGAACTGGGGAAGGCGCGGCCATTCGGGCAGAACCAAGGGGTGGATGTTTCACGTCTGGAAACCCGTCTGAAGCAGATCATCGAGGGCAATGAGCCGGATCTGGCTGCAGAGGGACTGGAGGGTTTGCAGCTGTTCAGCGTCGCCCGGGAAATCATCAAGCACAGCGATGCGTTCCGCCTGAACCTGCCGGCGGACATCGAGAACTTTTCTGAATTGGACGTCGGTTATGTGCTGGCCGAAGATCTGGCCAATACCCGCTGGATCATCGAGGAAGAGGGCGCACGCATCATCTTCCCGAACCCCAAGGTCAAGAACGGCTTGCGCGCGGGCATCCTGATCGTGCCGGCCACCGACGAAAACCTCGCCTGATGCCGTCTCTGAGCTGACAGAAATTCCTGTAGGAGCTGCCGAAGGCTGCGATTCTTTAGATCTTGTTTTTAGACGATCAAAAGATCGCAGCCTCGTTTCACTCGACAGCTCCTACAGGGGAGCGTTGTGGTCAGACGGCGACTGCACGCGGCTCACTGCGACGCAGCGCGCGAACCTTCTGCAGTGTATCCGCGCAAGTCCGCGCCGCTTCCTGACCCTTGTGCACGAAGTGCTCGAAGAAGAATTTCTGATGCTCTTCACCGGCATGGAAGTGATGCGGGGTCAGCGATACCGAGAACACCGGCACTTCGGTCTCCAGCTGCACCTGCATCAGGCCGCTGACCACTGACTGGGCGACAAACTCGTGACGATAGATGCCGCCGTCCACGACCAGAGCGGCCGCGACGATGCCGGCATAACGGCCGGTCTTGGCCAGCAACTTGGCGTGCAGCGGCATTTCAAAGGCGCCGCCGACTTCGAAGAAATCGATGTCCGATTCCTGATAACCCTGAGCGAGCATTTCGGCGACGAAGCCCTTACGGCTCTGGTCGACGATTTCCTTGTGCCAGCAGGCCTGGATGAACGCAACGCGCTCGCCGTGGGGGTGTTTGCTTTTGCTGTCGATAGCGGTGGGTTGCATGTTCTGACTCCTGTTTGTGTGAAAAACAGGGCGTTATGAATCGAAAGGGATTCAAGGGTACGCACGAGCACAAAAGCGCGCGGACGGCCCTTTGGCGTCAATCCCGTTCTCTCTTCATCCGGACTATGACCGTCGGCCCCGGAATCACACCGGGTCTGCTGACCTTGCCGCCGATCACAGCCTTTGCCGTGTCCGTCGCCAAGCGCTCGCGGGCTATGCGCATTGCGCGCAATTACCGCCGGTGGGGAATTACACCCCGCCCTGAGAACGTTTTTGCCGCCCGTTCTCGGGCGGCGCAGCGTTTTTATCACATATTTTCCGGCCTTGCACAGAACCTGTGGAAGTGTGTTCTCAAGAAGTAATCTGACCTTTTCTCATTCAAGGGTTGATAAATTGGCGCCATGACCGCAGTAATTCACCTTCGAAAAGGGATTTCCCCTGCTGACTCTGAGGCCAGGTTCATGAGCATTATCGATCTTCGCAGCGACACCGTTACCCAACCGACTCCTGCCATGCTCGATGCGATGACAGCGGCGGCCACCGGTGACGATGTGTACGGCGAAGATCCGACGGTCAATCGTCTGGAGGCGGAACTGGCGAAGCGCCTGGGGTTCGCCGCTGCGCTGTTCGTACCGACCGGCACCATGAGCAACCTGCTGGGCCTGATGGCGCACTGCGAACGTGGCGACGAATACATCGTCGGCCAGCAGGCGCACACCTATAAATACGAGGGCGGTGGCGCGGCGGTGCTCGGCTCGATCCAGCCGCAGCCGCTGGAGGTGCAGGCCGACGGTTCGCTGGATCTGGAGCAGGTCGCGGCAGCGATCAAGCCAGATGACTTCCATTTCGCCCGGACCCGTTTGCTGGCGCTGGAAAACACCATGCAAGGCAAAGTGCTGCCGCTGGAGTATCTGGTCCGCGCGCGCCAATTTACCCAGAAGCATGGTCTGGCCCTGCACCTGGACGGCGCGCGGTTGTACAACGCGGCGGTCAAGCTTGGTGTGGATGCCCGGGAAATCACCCGGCATTTCGATTCGGTGTCGGTGTGTCTGTCCAAAGGCCTTGGCGCGCCGGTGGGTTCGGTGCTGTGCGGTTCAGCCGAGTTGATCGGCAAGGCCCGTCGCCTGCGCAAAATGGTCGGCGGCGGCATGCGTCAGGCCGGTTTGCTCGCGGCGGCGGGGCTGTACGCGCTGGATCACCACGTCGAGCGTCTGGCGGATGACCATGCCAACGCGCACTATCTGGCCGAAGGCCTGCGCGAGGCCGGGTTCAGCGTCGAGCCGGTGCAGACCAACATGGTCTACGTGCAAACGGGCGACCGTGCCGAAGCGCTCAAGGCGTTTGCCGCCGAACGCGGGATCAAGTTGAGCGCCGCCGCGCGCTTGCGCATGGTCACGCACATGGACGTCAATCGCTCGCAAATCGAGCAAGTGATCGCGACATTCGTCGAGTTTTCGCGCAAGTGACAGCGTTAGCCGTCCAATTGACCGTTACTATCGTATAAACACGCTGTACCCCGCGCGAAGGGCCGATATAATGCGGCCCTTTGCCGTCGTTTCGTCTGTTGACGTTTCGTACAGGCCTTTGGCCGCAGCCTCCGTGGAAGAACCTAATGAAAAGCGCAGAAATCCGTGAAGCCTTCCTTCGCTTCTTCGAAGAGCAAGGCCACACCCGTGTAGCCTCCAGCTCTTTGATTCCGGGCAACGACCCAACCCTGCTGTTCACCAACGCGGGGATGAACCAGTTCAAGGACTGCTTCCTGGGCCAGGAAAAGCGCGCGTACACCCGCGCAACCAGCAGCCAGAAGTGCGTGCGTGCCGGTGGCAAGAACAGCGACCTGGAAAACGTCGGTTATACCGCTCGTCACCACACCTTTTTCGAAATGCTCGGTAACTTCAGCTTCGGTGACTATTTCAAGCACGACGCGATTACCTTCGCCTGGACCTTCCTGACCGGCGTTCTGAAACTGCCGAAGGAAAAACTCTGGGTCACCGTCTACGCCTCCGACGACGAAGCGTATGACATCTGGACCAAAGAAATCGGTGTGCCGGTCGAGCGCATGATCCGCATCGGCGACAACAAAGGCGCACCTTACGCCTCCGACAACTTCTGGACCATGGGCGATACCGGCCCGTGCGGCCCCTGCACCGAGATTTTCTACGATCACGGCGACCACATCTGGGGCGGCCCACCGGGTTCGCCGGAAGAAGACGGCGACCGTTACATCGAGATCTGGAACAACGTGTTCATGCAGTTCAACCGCACCGCCGATGGCGTGTTGCATCCGTTGCCAGCGCCGTCGGTCGACACCGGCATGGGCCTGGAGCGGATCAGTGCGGTGATGCAGCACGTCAATTCCAACTACGACATCGACCTGTTCAAGAACCTGCTCAAAGCCTCGGCTGAAGCCATCGGTTGCGAAAACGGCGATCAGTCGTCGCTCAAAGTGGTGTCCGACCACATCCGTTCGTGCGGTTTCCTGATCGCCGACGGCGTGCTGCCGTCCAACGAAGGTCGCGGTTACGTGCTGCGCCGGATCATCCGTCGCGCCTGCCGTCACGGCAACAAGCTGGGCGCCACTGGCAGCTTCTTCTACAAGATCGTCGCGGCGCTGGTTGCCGAGATGGGCGAAGCCTTCCCGGAACTGCAGAAGCAGCAGAGCAACATCGAGCGCGTACTCAAGGCTGAAGAAGAGCAGTTCTCCAAGACCCTGGAGCACGGCCTGAAGATCCTCGAACAGGATCTGCTGGAACTCAAAGGCACCGTGGTGCCGGGCGACGTAGTGTTCAAACTCTACGACACCTACGGTTTCCCGATGGACCTGACCGCCGACATCGCTCGCGAGCGTGGCTTGACCGTCGACGAAGTCGGCTTCGAGCGTGAAATGGAAGCCCAGCGCGTGCGCGCGCGTTCGGCCAGCTCGTTCGGTCTGGATTACAACACCCTGGTCAAGGTTGATGTGGCCACCGAGTTCACCGGCTACACCGACACCAGCGGCTCGGCAAAAATCGTCGCTATCTATAAAGATGGCCAGTCGGTCGACGTCTTGAGTGAAGGCGAAGAGGCGGTGATCGTGCTGAACCAGACGCCGTTCTACGCTGAATCCGGCGGCCAGATCGGCGACTGCGGTTTCCTGCAGGCCGGTAACGCGCGTTTCGACGTCCGTGACACCACCAAGACCGGCGGCGCATTCCTGCACCACGGCGTGCTGGATTCCGGCAGCCTGACCATTGGCGCGCCAGTGGAAACCCACGTCGATGCCGAAGTGCGTCACGCGACCTCGCTGAACCACTCCGCAACTCACTTGCTGCACGCTGCGCTGCGTCAGGTGTTGGGCGAGCACGTTCAGCAAAAGGGTTCGTTGGTGGATAGCCAGCGTCTGCGCTTCGACTTCAGCCACTTTGAGGCGATCAAGCCAGAGCAGATCAAAGCGCTGGAAGACATCGTCAACGCCGAGATCCGCAAGAACTCCGCGGTTGAAACCGAAGAAACCGACATCGAAACCGCCAAGCAGAAGGGCGCGATGGCGCTGTTCGGCGAGAAGTACGGCGACAACGTGCGCGTGCTGAGCATGGGCGGCGACTTCTCTGTCGAGCTGTGTGGCGGTATCCACGCCAACCGTACCGGTGACATCGGCCTGCTGAAAATCATCAGCGAAGGCGGTGTGGCATCGGGTGTGCGTCGTATCGAGGCAGTCACCGGTGCTGCGGCGCTGGCCTACTTGAACGCTGCTGAAGAACAACTCAAGGAAGCGGCCAACCTGGTCAAGGGCAGCCGCGACAATCTGATCGACAAGCTGTCGGCCGTGCTGGAGCGCAACCGCGCGCTGGAAAAGCAACTCGAGCAGTTGCAGGCCAAGGCTGCCAGCGCCGCCGGCGACGATCTGTCGAACTCGGCAGTCGACGTCAAAGGCGTGAAGGTGCTGGCTGCACGTCTGGATGGTCAGGACGGCAAGGCGCTGCTGGCGCTGGTTGATCAGCTGAAAAACAAACTCGGTCGCGCAGTGATCCTGCTCGGCAGTGTCCATGAGGAAAAGGTCGTACTGGTTGCAGGCGTAACCAAGGACCTGACTGGCCAACTCAAAGCCGGTGATTTGATGAAGCAAGCTGCTGCGGCAGTGGGCGGGAAGGGCGGTGGTCGTCCGGACATGGCGCAGGGCGGCGGTGTCGACGCCGGCGCACTGGATGGCGCTCTGGCGCTGACCGTTCCATTCGTCGAGCAGGGTTTATAAGACGGCCCGCCGGGCCCGCAGTCTAGTGGCGGGTCCGGCGGCTGTTCGAGTGATTATTGGGCGCCCTTCATGGGCAGAGGCGGCTTTGAAATGGCTTTGATCGTACAGAAATTTGGAGGCACCTCGGTCGGCACTGTCGAGAGAATCGAGCAGGTCGCCGACAAGGTTAAGAAATTCCGCGATGCCGGCGATGACCTGGTGGTTGTGCTGTCTGCAATGAGCGGCGAAACCAACCGTCTGATCGATCTGGCCAAGCAAATCAGTGGCGACGTGCAACCGGTTCCGCGTGAGCTGGACGTGATCGTTTCCACCGGTGAGCAGGTGACGATTGCCCTGTTGGCCATGGCGCTGATCAAGCGCGGTGTGCCGGCGGTGTCGTACACCGGTAATCAGGTGCGGATCCTGACGGACAGTGCGCACAATAAAGCGCGTATCTTGCAGATTGATGACCAGAAGATTCGCGGTGATCTGAAAGCAGGTCGCGTGGTGGTTGTCGCCGGTTTCCAGGGCGTCGACGAGCACGGCAACATCACCACCCTCGGTCGTGGCGGTTCCGACACCACGGGCGTGGCACTGGCGGCTGCATTGAAGGCTGACGAGTGCCAGATCTACACCGACGTCGATGGTGTCTACACCACTGACCCGCGCGTGGTGCCAGTCGCTCAGCGTCTGGACAAGATCACCTTCGAAGAGATGCTGGAAATGGCCAGCCTCGGTTCCAAGGTGCTGCAGATCCGTGCGGTGGAGTTCGCCGGCAAGTACAACGTTCCGCTGCGCGTACTGCACAGCTTCAAGGAGGGTCCGGGCACCCTCATTACTATTGATGAAGAGGAAACCATGGAACAGCCGATCATTTCCGGCATCGCTTTCAACCGCGATGAAGCCAAGCTGACCATCCGTGGCGTGCCAGACACCCCGGGCGTGGCGTTCAAGATTCTCGGCCCGATCAGTGCCGCGAACATCGAAGTCGACATGATCGTGCAGAACGTCGCGCACGATAACACCACCGACTTCACCTTCACTGTGCACCGCAACGACTACCAGGCCGCACAGACCGTGCTGGAAAACACCGCTCGCGAGATCGGTGCCCGTGAAGTCGTAGGCGATACCAAGATTGCCAAGGTCTCGATCGTCGGCGTCGGCATGCGTTCCCACGCAGGCGTGGCCAGCCGCATGTTCGAATCCCTGGCCAAGGAAAGCATCAACATCCAGATGATCTCGACGTCGGAAATCAAGGTTTCCGTGGTGATCGAAGAGAAGTACCTGGAACTGGCTGTGCGCGCCCTGCACACAGCTTTCGAACTGGACGCTCCGGCCCGTCAGGGCGAGTAATCCGGTTACTTGAAGGGCGCGGTCTGACCGCGCCCTTTGTTTTTTTGAATGGCGCGAGCCCCCTGAACTGTTCTTTTGCTCGTGCTGGTCAATACTCAGGCATGTAGGGCTACGATCGCTCCGGTTGTAGGTCGGGTGCCTTTTTTTTGCAGACTGTTGTCCCTGAAATGAAATGCGTGAGGAGAAAGGTATGCTGATTCTGACTCGTCGGTGCGCAGAAAGCCTGATTATCGGTGATGGCGAAATCACCGTGACCGTGCTCGGCGTCAAAGGAAATCAAGTGCGCATCGGCGTCAACGCCCCGAAAGAGGTTGCCGTGCACCGTGAGGAAATTTACCTGCGTATAAAGAAAGAGAAGGACGAAGAACCAAGCCATTAATTTTTATCGATTTTTATGTTTGCAAACGGGGAAGAAGGTGGTTAATATACGCCCCGTGTTGCGGAGAGCTGGCCGAGTGGCCGAAGGCGCTCCCCTGCTAAGGGAGTACACCTCAAAAGGGTGTCGGGGGTTCGAATCCCCCGTTCTCCGCCATTATTTGCTTAGTACGTTGTAATCTGGCTTTTTCTGTAAGTTGTTGAATTTATTAGAAAAAGTGGTTGGAATAGAGATTAGACGGGCTATAATGCGGCGCAACAAATGCACTCGTAGCTCAGCTGGATAGAGTACTCGGCTACGAACCGAGCGGTCACAGGTTCGAATCCTGTCGAGTGCACCATTTAAGAGTTGTTTATAGCGATATAAAGAACTCGGCTTCAGCCAGTTGTGGTCTGGTAAAAAAACACAAATGCACTCGTAGCTCAGCTGGATAGAGTACTCGGCTACGAACCGAGCGGTCACAGGTTCGAATCCTGTCGAGTGCACCATTTTAAGAGTTGTTTGCAGTAATGCAGGTAACTTGGATTCAGCCAGTTGTGGTCTGGTTTAAAAACACAAAATGCACTCGTAGCTCAGCTGGATAGAGTACTCGGCTACGAACCGAGCGGTCACAGGTTCGAATCCTGTCGAGTGCACCATATTCAAGAAGCCCGCGTTTAACGCGGGCTTTTTGTTGTCTGCGATTTGGTTTTTCCTTTCACGCATCCCCTCTCATCAAAATCGACTTGAGCACTACGGCCGCGTTTCAGGTCATAGCGATAGCTCGTTGTCGACGTTCGAATATTCACCTTGTCCGGTTTGCCGAGGGCGCTCTCGACATCCCGCTGGCTCATTCCGGCGATAACGCGACGATTGATGATCGCTTCGCGACGCTGCCTGGCATCGATCAGGTTGCCGCATTTGTCCTCCAGGCGGCCAACGATGCCCGGTTCACGTCCCTTGATTGTCATACCGGATATTTCTTCGTGATTGTGTTCCGGCATGATCGGCACGACGGAGCCGGGCGTGTAGGGGTGAACCTGCTGCACCGAGAGCTGCTCATCGTTGGCACAACTCAGGCTGGTGAAGGTGATGCCGCCGTCGGGCGCTTCGCATCGGTGAAGGGTGGTGGCGGCCCCGGCGGGCGGCAGGCAGAGCAGGCTGGCGACTACAAAACGGGATGTTCTGGATAGCATTCGACGTCCTCCATGACGGTCTACGCTCAAGGGTAGTCGCTACATTTTTCAATGCCGGTGTGTTTTCTTTTCAAGATGAGTCGTCGCATCTGCACGGGTCAGGACAGCACTCAGCTTTGTTGCGCAAGCGCTTGTTTCGACCGCGATTTTTTAACGTTTAAAACCGTCAGGCGGTGTATCATTGCGCCCGTCAGCCCCGCCGGGGCTTATGGAAAACCTCCATGGACTTACCCAGTAGTTACTCAGTAGCCCGTTTCACCAATCATGAATTGACTGATTGATCCTTCCGGCGTGCCCCGCTGCTGGGAGTGGAGTTCGCCTATGTCCGAAATCGAAGTAAAGAAAAACACAGGAAAGCCTGCAGGATCGCCTGGCTCAGGTGGTTGAGCTGCTGCAGCGCCAAAAGGTCGTCGAAGACCTGACTCATCGCCAGGAAGGCGCGCATCACGACCGGGTCGAGAACCTGGTTCACCGGCAGAACCTCGTCGAACTGCAACGCAAACTCGATGATCTGCACTCCGCCGACGTTGCCTACATCCTTGAAGCCCTGCCGCTGGACGACCGTCTGACGCTCTGGCAACTGGTAAAGGCTGATCGCGACGGCGACATTCTTCTTGAAGTATCCGATTCCGTTCGTGAAACGCTGATCGCCGACATGGACGATCACGAGCTCCTGGCTGCGGCCAAGGACATGGACGCCGACGAACTTGCTGACTTGGCCTCCGAGCTGCCGCGAGACGTCGTCCATGAGCTGATGGAAACGCTCGACCAGCAGCAACGCGAGCGCGTGCGTTCGGCTCTGTCCTATGACGAGGAGCAGGTCGGTGCGTTGATGGACTTCGAGATGGTGACCATCCGTGAGGACGTCAGCCTCGAAGTGGTTCTGCGTTACCTGCGTCGTCTCAAGGAGCTGCCGGGCCACACCGACAAATTGTTCGTGGTCGATTACGACGGCGTGCTCAAGGGCGTACTGCCGATCAAACGTCTGCTGGTCAACGATCCCGAGAAACAGGTTGCTGAAGTCATGGCCAGCGATCCGGTGAGTTTTCACCCGGACGAAGACGCCTATGACGCTGCTCAGGCATTCGAGCGTTACGACTTGATCTCGGCCCCGGTGGTCGACAAGAACGGCAAGCTGATCGGCCGTCTGACCATCGACGAAATGGTCGACCTGATTCGTGAGGAGAGCGAAAGCGAAGTCCTCAACATGGCGGGTCTGCGCGAAGAGGAAGACATCTTCGCCTCCGTCTGGAAATCCCTGCGCAACCGTTGGGCGTGGCTGGCGATCAACCTGATCACTGCCTTTGTTGCGTCGCGGGTGATCGGTCTGTTTGAAGGCTCGATCGAGAAGCTGGTGGCGCTGGCGGCGCTGATGCCGATCGTGGCGGGTATCGGCGGTAATTCCGGTAATCAGACGATTACCATGATCGTGCGTGCCATGGCGCTGGACCAGGTCAGCACCGGCAACACCTCACGGCTGATGCGCAAAGAGCTGGCGGTCGCGTTGATCAATGGTCTGGTCTGGGGCGGGGTAATCGGCGTGGTCGCCTATCTGCTTTACGGCAGTTGGTCGCTGGGCGTGGTGATGACGGCAGCGATGACCCTCAATCTGCTGCTCGCGGCGCTGATGGGGGTGTTGATCCCAATGACACTGGCCAAGATGGGCCGCGACCCGGCGATGGGCGCCAGCGTGATGATCACGGCCATGACCGACAGTGGTGGCTTCTTCATCTTCCTGGGGTTGGCGACGATCTTTCTGCTCTGATTCGCCACCATGCAAAAGCCCGCCGAAATGGCGGGCTTTTTTGTGCCTGTGTAGTTGTCTGTGCTTGTGTATTGATCTGTGGCGAGGGGGATTTATCCCCGATGGACTGCGCAGCAGGCCCTCTTC
>NZ_JABULD010000725.1:0-500 GCF_014060985.1 Pseudomonas sp. MD195_PC81_125 | reverse complement strand
GACTTCCGGCTGTTCTGGGACGACGCCTACCGCTTCCATCATTACGACCTCACCGAGCATTCCTGTATCAACCTGCGCTTGCCCACACACGGCGAACACTTCGCTTGGTTATTCGCAAAAGCGGGAAAAGAGCAGCGCGTGAAAGTGGAAGGTTCATTGGTCACGAACAGCATCGCCTCCGTACGTGATGCTGCTATGGCCGGACTCGGCCTCGCCTACCTACCGCAGGCGTACTTCCGCGAATCGCTGGAATCCGGAGATCTGGTCGAAGTTCTAGGGAGCTGGCGTAAAACCTTCGAGCCTTACCATCTTTATTACCCAAGCCGCCGCCACGCTTCGCCCGCGTTTTCATTGCTTGTCGATGTGTTGCGCCACAAGGAATAGCGGCGATTTGCGGTGTATGCTTTGGGTTGAAAGCTGCCGCTGGAGCGGTCGCTTCCCAATCTCCACTGGAACCCGATAGCTGCCACCCACAAACAACTGTCATAGGCCAAAAGCAG
>NZ_JABULD010000712.1:0-9160 GCF_014060985.1 Pseudomonas sp. MD195_PC81_125 | reverse complement strand
GCCTGGGAACCGGCGCTGACGTTAACCCCGGCACAACTGACCGGCCATTACGCGGTGCTGGTCGCGGCGGATGGCCCGCCACTGGGATTCTATGGATTGGAGCGCGACGAGGATGGCTGGCAACTGGAGCATTGCTGGGTCGACCCGTCGGCCATGAACGGAGGCCACGGACGACGCCTGGTGGAGCATGCACTGGCTGTGGCACGCGGCCTGGGCGTGTCCACCCTGTCGGTGGAGTCCGATCCGTCGGCCCAAGCCTTCTACGAGCGACTCGGTGCCCGGCATGTGCGCAATGTATCGCGCCCGGTGTGTGGCGAGCCCCGGCAACTGCCGGTACTTGAATGGCGGCTTGGTGAGTAACACTTTGTGGCGAGAGAGGACAGCGGATTTATTGGCTGCTGGCGGGCTGCTTTTGGCCTATGACAGTTGTTTGTGGGTGGCAGCTATCGGGTTCCAGTGGAGATTGGGAAGCGACCGCTCCAGCGGCAGCTTTCAACCCAAAGCATACACCGCAAATCGCCGCTATTCCTTGTGGCGCAACACATCGACAAGCAATGAAAACGCGGGCGAAGCGTGGCGGCGGCTTGGGTAATAAAGATGGTAAGGCTCGAAGGTTTTACGCCAGCTCCCTAGAACTTCGACCAGATCTCCGGATTCCAGCGATTCGCGGAAGTACGCCTGCGGTAGGTAGGCGAGGCCGAGTCCGGCCATAGCAGCATCACGTACGGAGGCGATGCTGTTCGTGACCAATGAACCTTCCACTTTCACGCGCTGCTCTTTTCCCGCTTTTGCGAATAACCAAGCGAAGTGTTCGCCGTGTGTGGGCAAGCGCAGGTTGATACAGGAATGCTCGGTGAGGTCGTAATGATGGAAGCGGTAGGCGTCGTCCCAGAACAGCCGGAAGTCCGGCGCGGCGCAGGGCATTCCGGCAAGCCTGCGCACGGTATCGTCGCTGTAGATATCGCCGGTTGGATTGCTGTAGCAAGGGCTGCACCACATGCCTTTGATGGTGGGGTCGCTGACCACCAGGGCCTCGACATAATCCACATCGGGACCGGTACCGGTCAGCGGCACCGGGATCATTCTGATCCCCAGTGCCTCACATATTGCAAAGTGTCGGTCGTAACCCGGAACGGGGCAGATGAAAGCAATCTCATCACCGACCTTCCATGGGGCATGCCCGGGCACTCCGAACAGGCAGGCGAACAGCATCGCGTCATGCATTAATTCGAGGCTGGAATTCCCAGCGGCAACCACCTGCGTGCTGTCGACACCCAGCAGTTCGGCACCGAGCCGCCGAGCGTCCTGCAACCCCAGGGTTTGCCCATAGTTTCTGAGGTCGACCGCGCCCCCTTGTTGCAACTCGGCGATGCTCAATTCGCCGGCCAACTGCGCCGAGCACAGATCCAGCTGCTCGCTGGAAGGTTTGCCGCGCGTCATGTCGACGGCCAGGTTTACAGCGCTGAATTCTTCAAATGTCCGAAACATATCATCCTGCGAATAAACGATTGTCATGCGTGGATTGGGAGGCTCGATGCCTGGTCAGCCCCGGACCATGCCCCAGCGGTGCACGGTTCTAGACTCAAGCTCTCTGAATACAAAGCCTTCCACCGCCAAGCCTATGAACACGATGACCAGCAAGCCGGCGAAGACATCCGGGATCTCCAAGTCATTGCGTTTTTCGAAAAATGAACCAGCCGATGCCGCCGCCAGAGGATGAGGCGCCGAATACCAGCTCAGCGGCGATCAGCGTGCGCCAGCCGAATGCCCAAGAGACTTTGAGCCCGGAAATGACGGCGGGCATGGCGGCCGGGAACAGAACGCGGGCGACGTAGCTGACGGGCTTGGGCCCAGGATTGCGACCGGCCATGCGCAAGGTTTCACTGACGCCTTTGTATCCAGCGTGCACGTTCAGCGCCAACGGCCACAGAACGGAATGGGCCACGACAAACAGCATGCTGCCGTTGCCCAGTCCGAACCACAGGAGAGCCAGTGGCAACAAGGCGATGGCCGGCAATGGATTGAACATGGCGGTTAGCGTGGTCAGCAGATCACTGCCAAACCGCGTGGTGATCGCCAGGGTGGTAAGGACAATGGCGCTCACTACGCCAATCGCATACCCCTCAAGCAGCATGACCAGGGAGTTGAGCATCCGGTGCGGCAAGACACCATTGCCGATGGAGTGAACCAGGGCTGCAATGATCGATGACAGCGTCGGCACCATCAGCGAATTGTTCAGCCAGCGCGCATAAAGCTCCCAGACCAGCGCCAGAATCAGCAGAATGAAGGCACGCCGGATGGCATCATGGCGGGTGACCCGCTGCTACGCCGGAAGCCGTGCTGGCTGCATGACCGTGCCCGGTTCGAGCAGGTGTTCGGCAATGTAATCGTTGCGTACGGTTGTCTTAGACCTGTTCATTTTGGGTGTCCCGATACTGTAAAAGCATGTTGGTGATCTGCTGTTCCAGGTCTTTGCGTCGTTCCTCACCCCAATGTTCCGGGCATGACAGTTCGGCACGCACCTGTCCCGGGTGCGGTGACATCACCAGAATCCGGGAACCGATGCGAGTCGCCTCGTCAATGCCATGGGTGACGAACAACATGGTGAATTTCAGTTCGTCCCAAAGCTCCAGCAATTCGTCCTGCAGGCGGCGCCGGGTCAACGCATCCAGAGCGGCAAACGGCTCGTCCATCAACAGCACATCGGGCTCCATGGCCATGGCCCGGGCGATCTTGTCCATTGCCCGCTCCTGCCGCTCGCGCGCACTCCATTCCCGCCGAGCGAGCATCGGGAACATCACGTTCTCCAACACCGTGCGCCACGGAAACAACTGATCGAACTCCTGGAATACCTGCAGAAGCGTTCAAAAAGCAAGCCATGCCCTGGTTCAAGGAAAGACTGGCGTTTACCTCGAATTGAACCTGCACAAGGCACATCCTGAACCAGTGCGGCTCGCGCGGATTAAATACCGACGAGCCGCTGGTTCAATGCCTCGCCTTACGCTCGAGTAACCGCACCCCCAGCGACAGCGGGTAACACAGAACGAAGTAAATCGCGCCGACCAGGATGTAGATCTCCAGTGGCATGAAGTACACCGAGCTCAAATCCTGGGCACGCAGCATCAGATCCGGCGCGGCGATCAGCGACGCCACCGAAGTGTCCTTCAACAGCGAGATCGCCACATTGCCAATGGGCGCCAGAACAATACGAATGGCCTGCGGCAGTACCACCCAGTGCAGCACTTTGAGACGCGGCATGCCAATCGCCTTCGCGGCCTCGACCTGCCCTTTGGGCACCGCCTCCAGACCCGCACGGTAGATCTCCGACAGATACGCGGCCGCATTCAACCCCAAGCCGATCATCGCCGCCTGGAACGAACTGAACTGCACGCCGATTTCGCTCAGGCTGAAATAGACAATGAACAGCTGCACCAGGGCCGGGGTGCCGCGGAACACCTCGATGTAGATCAACGCCGCACGCCGCAGCGGCCGGCTCACCGAGAGACGTGCCAGCGCCACCAGCAAGCCGACGATAAGGCCGATCACCAGCGCGCCGAAGGCCAATTGAAGCGTCGCCCACGCCGCCGACAACAGCTCGACATGCGTGGCTTCCCACAACTCGCCATAACCCATGTCAATGCTCCTTGACGACGTTGAGGCGGCGCTCGGTGCGAGCGGCCCAATGCGAAAGCACCAGGCTCAGGATCAGGTAGATCATGGCCAGCAGGAAGTAGATCAGGTTGGTCTGGTACGTCTCGCTGACCAGCATTTTCGCCTTGAAGGTCAGCTCCGGCACGGCAGCTGCCGAGGCCAGCGAGGTGTCCTTGAGCAGGCCGATGGCAAAGTTGGCCATCCCCGGAATGGCCACTTTGAAGGCCTGGGGCAGCACGATGATGCGCATCGCCAGCGATCGCGTCATACCGATGGACCAGGCCGCTTCGCTTTGCCCGCGATCGATGGTGCGGATGCTTGAACGGAACACCTCGGACAGGATCGCCGCACCGTTCAGGCCGAAGCCGATGATCGCCGCACCGACAGCCGGCAGGGTAATGCCGATGTAGGTCAGGCCGAAGTACAGGATGAACAGCTGGGTCAGGATCGGAATGTTACGGAAAATCTCCAGATAGACACTGGCGATCAGGCTCAGCAACCGACTGCGCGACAGGCGCATCAGCGCCAGACAGAAGCCCAGTACGGCCGCCACGACGAACGCGGCGGCCGTCAGGCCAACTGTGGTCAAGGCGCCGATGCCCAGCACGTGCAAAAAGTACGGCAGCATCTCGAGGGCTTTGTGCAGGGCAGCGGAATCGATCATCGATCAATGCTCCTGCACGGCACGAATGAAAGAACGAGTGCGGTCGACCTGGCTCTCGCGGAAGATCTGCCGCGGCGGCCCCTGCTCGACGATATTGCCGTCGGCCATGAAGATCACCTGATCGGAGACGCTCTCGGCGAAATGCATTTCGTGGGTGACGATAATCATCGTCATGCCCTCCTCCGCGAGCTTGCGCATCACCCCAAGCACTTCGCCGACCAGTTCCGGATCGAGCGCCGAAGTGGCTTCGTCGAACAGCATTAGCTTCGGCCGCATCGCCAGGGCCCGGGCAATGGCGACACGCTGTTGCTGGCCGCCCGACAGTTGCTCGGGGTACACGTCACGCTTGGCGAACATGCCCACTTTGTTCAGCAGGTCCTCGGCCATCGCCACCGCCTCACGGCGTTCGCGCTGCTGGACCCTGAGCGGACCGAGGATGATGTTCTCCAGCACCGAGAGGTGCGGAAACAGATTGAAGCGCTGGAACACCATGCCGATCCCGGTGCGCATCCGCGCCAGTTCCCTGTCGCTCATGGGCACCTTGCGCGTACCGACAAGGCGCTGGCCGATCAGCGCGTTATCGATGTAGATGTCACCGCGGGTCGGCTCTTCCAGGTAATTGACGCAACGCAGCAAGGTGGTCTTGCCCGAGCCGCTGGGCCCGATCAGCGAGATTTTCTGGCCCTGCTGCACATTGAGGTCGATGCCTTTGAGAACGTCCAGGCTACCGAAGGACTTGTACAGTCCTTCGATGCGCACCAGTGGAGTGGATTCAGCCATGAGCAATGTCCGTAAGTGAATGACAAGACGACTCAGGCAAAGGCCTGACTGAAATCACGCGGCGCATGTTCGAACGGGCCGATGAGATTGCCCTGCTCGTCACGGTCGACGCCGATCCGCGGGTCCTTGGCCGGTGGCACCAGGTAATCCGGATTCTTGATCCCGTACTTGGCCAGGATCGGGCGGATCTGATCCGTCGCCTTCAACCAGCGCAGCCCTTGATTGACGCCATCGAACAGATCCTGGTTCTGCGGATGCACGCCCCAGATCGCCTCGAACTTGGCGGTCAGGCTGGGGAATTTCTCGTCGTAGGCCATGGGGATCTGCTTGAGCTTGAGACTGGGATCCTGAAGGATCATGTAGTCGATGGTCGGGGCGTCCAGCACGGCAAAATCCAGGCGTCCGGCGCGCACGTCGCGCAGGCAGGAATCGGTGTTGTCGTAAAGCTTGACCTCCTTCACACCGTCGATTTTCTTCATGTCCGGGATGGTGAAGTAACCGGTGATGGCGCCGATGGTACGGCCCTTCACATCGTTGACCGTGATCGAGGTCTGGAACGGCTCGCTGTCGCGCATGATCACGTAGGCGCCGGTGTAGAACACCGGATCGGTGAGCAGCAGGATCTTCGAACGCATCGGATTCCAGGCGAAGTTGCCACCGAACCAGTCGGCACGCCCGGAGCGCACCGCCTCGACCACCGCCGGGAAGCCCATGGTCAGCACATCGAGCTTGAGTTCGAGGCGGTCGGCAATGAGTTTGAGCAACTCCAGATCGGTGCCGATCGGCACACCTTCGCGCAACGCGCCCAAGGGCATATCGCCCAGGCAGGCGGCGGTCAGATAGCCGGGGCGCACGGTCTTGATCGGCTTGTCGGCGGCGAACGCGAAGGACATCGGCCCCGTCGCACTGGCGACCAGTGCCGCCAATGAGCCATAGCCGGCAGCCTTGAGCAATCCGCGCCGAGAAAAACCCTGGGGAGCAAACTTGAAATCGGACATAGGTCACCTGTTGGCAAATTTATTGTGTTGACCGGTACAAGCCTTACCACTCCATTGCCGTCCCTGGCTCGAACGCTTCCGGAATTCACGAACGCGTCGACAGGCCCGCGAGGATGTCGATCGCGCTGACATGCGCTGTGGGGGTCTGCTGGCGACGACGCTTGAGCAGCCAATACGCCGCGGAGACCACGCCGAGACTGACCAGGCTGGCGAGGAACTGGGTACGCAGCGATTGCTGGAATGCCATGGCGACCAGAACGCCCGCAATGACTGCCACCACAGCATAGGACAGCCAGGGAAACAGCCACATCCTGAGGGTCAGCCGGCTCGGCGCCGTGGCTTCGACCTGGCGTCGAACCTTGATCTGCGCCAGCGCCACCGCCAGGTACACGAACAGCATCACGGCCCCGGAAGCATTGACCAGAAACAGGAACACTCCCTGCGGCGAAATGATCGCCGCCATGATCGCGATATAACCGATCACACTGCTGAGCAGCACCGCTGCCCTGGGCACCTTGCGTGCGGTCAGCACTGCCAGCTGCGCCGGCGCATCGCCCCGCTGACTGAGGCCGAACAGAATCCGCGAAGACACATACAACCCTGAATTCAGTGCCGACAACACCGCCACCAGCACCACCGCCTGCATGATCATTGCCGCGCCTGGAATGCGCATGACGTCGAGCGCCGCCACGAACGGCGAATGCCCGGCCACGATCTGCCCCCAGGGCACCACGCAGACAATCAGGAAGATCGAGCCGACGTAGAACGTGATGACGCGGAAAATCACCGAGCGGGTCATGTTCGCCACGTTCTTCGAGGGGTCGTCCGATTCGGCAGCGGCGATGGTGGCGATCTCCGCCCCGCCGACGGCGAAAATCACCGTCGGCACGCCAGCCAGAATCGCGCTCACGCCATACGGCATGAAACCGCGGTCATTCACCAGATTACCCAGCAGCGCGCCAGTGCTCGGCGCGAATCCGAACAGGTAGGCGCCGACGACGAAAATAAACACGATGATCGCGAAGACTTTCAGCGAAGCGAACCAGTATTCGAATTCGCCATAGGACTTCACCGACAGGCAGTTTATCGCGGTCATCACGGCCAGCAGGCTGAGACCGATCACCCAGGCGGGCAGCGCTATCCATTGTTCGAGGATGTTGGCGCCGACCACCGCTTCCACCGCCACCACAATCACCCAGAAATACCAGTACAACCAGCCGCTGGTGAACCCGACCCAGTTGCCCAGGCCAATCCGGGCGTATTCGGTAAAGGAACCGACACCGGGCAACGCCACGGCCATTTCACCCAGCATGCGCATCACCAGCATGACCACGATGCCGGCAGCGAGATAACTGAGGAAAGCGGCCGGGCCGATCGCCTGAATGGTGGCACTGCTGCCGACGAACAGTCCGGCGCCGATGATCCCGCCCAGGGAAATCATGGTGATGTGACGCTGGCGCAACGCCCCGCTGAGGCGTTGGCGAGAAGCCTGGTTCTGGTTTGGCTGAACGTTGTTCATGGCAAGACCTGCGCAGTAATGGATGAGGTCGACCGACCAGACAATTTCATCGAAGACTTTGCGTGAGGGGGACAACACACCGGATACTCTGTGCCGCCAACTGTCTGGCGCAGGGCTTGGTGGTGTCTGCAAGCCGGGATCGAACCCGGCCGGAACGGTTTGTTAGTCATGTGCGTACCCGTTTAACTGCGACATGGCAGCTATTTTCTTATTGTGTTGCATGACAAGCATTACAACTCACACACTAATCACGGGTTTTTAGCTTGTCAATGGGCGTTGTATCGGATAAAAAGCAATACAAATTTGCTTATTGTCTTGCTGCAAGCATGACAAGCAGGGATAAAGCATCATGAGTCAATTCGAACAACTGCTGGACGAACTCAAGGCTGGTGCAGCCTTGCAACGAGACAAGGCAGAAACGCTTTACGCGCAGTTGGCCGACTCGTTGGCCGAGGCGATCGGCAACGGCAGGCTCAAGCCGGGCGAACGTCTGCCACCGCACCGCGATTTCGCCAGCGCACTGGGGGTCAATATCACCACCGTGACCAAAGCCATGGCGGTGCTGCAGCAGAAAGGCCTGGTCGAAAGCCGCCCCGGTCGCGGCACCCAGGTCGCCCAGCCACGGCATCCGGCGGCGCAGTTTCAATCGGCACCGAGCAATGATCCGGGCACCGTCGACCTGAGCGTCAATCGCCCGGCCACCGACGGTTTCAATCGCGTGTTGGGGCAGTTGCTGCCCAAGCTCTCAGGCGATCCGCGCTTTACCGACATGAAGGACTATCACCCATCCGAAGGCCCGCTCTGGGCCCGCGAAGCCGCCGCGCAATGGTTGCGTCACACCGGCGTGCAGGCACAGGCCAGCCAGATGCTGATTGTCGAAGGTGCCCAGCACGGCATTGCCAATACCTTGCGCAGCCTGACCAACAGCGGCGACACCGTGCTGGCCGACAGCGTGACGTACCAAGGCATCAACGCCCTGTGCCGCTCGCTCGGCCTGATTCTGGTCGGCGTCGATGCCGATGCGCGGGGCATGTCACCCGATGCACTGCGCGCGGCGTGTGCGGAACACCAGCCACGGCTGCTGTTTCTGGTGCCGTCGATCCATAACCCGACCGCGATTACGCTCGATGCCGGGCGTCGCGAAGAGCTCGCGAGCGTGATTCGCGAAACCAATCTGCTGGTGATCGAGGACGATGTGTACCGACCGTTGCTGGATCAGTCGCCGCCGACCTTCGCCGAGCTGCTGCCGGAACGGACGATCTACATTTCGGCGCTGTCCAAGTGCATCGCTCCGGGCCTGCGCATGGGATTTGTCATGGCTCCCCAGCCGTTGGTGCAGGACATCGCCGCGATGCAACGCATCGATTGCTGGAGCACCTCGCCACTGACGGCGTTGATCGCCACCCGCCTGATCGAGGACGGACACGCCGAGCAACTGGTCGCCGAACAGCGCGAAGAATTGCGCAGCCGCCAGGCCCTGCTGGCCACGCATCTCGACGGTCTGGAATTCCAGCACAGTGCGACGGGCACTCATGCCTGGCTCGTGTT
>NZ_JABULD010000042.1:0-6521 GCF_014060985.1 Pseudomonas sp. MD195_PC81_125 | reverse complement strand
TTTTAAATCAAAAAATCGCAGCCTGCGGCAGCTCCTACAGGCGTTTTTGGGGGTCAGTTCTTGATCATCTCGCGGACCTTGGCGGTCAGCAGATCAAAGGTGAACGGCTTGGTGATCATCTGCATGCCCGGGTCGAGGAAGCCGCCGCGCACAGCGGCGTGCTCGGCATAACCGGTAATGAACAGCACCTTCAGCCCCGGCCGGTACTGCCGACCGATTTCCGCCAGTTGCCGGCCGTTCATGCCCGGCAGGCCGACGTCACTGATCAACAGATCAATGCGCTGCGTCGAGTTGAGGATCGGTAAGGCGCCATCGGCATCGCCGGCTTCGACAAATGCATAACCCAACTCACTGAGCACTGCACTGACCAGCACGCGCACGGCAGGGTCGTCTTCGACGATCAACACCGTCTCGCCGTCCATCGCCTCCGGGGCCTGTTGAACAGCGGACACCGGATGCTCCAGTTCCTCGCCGCGGAAGCGCGGCAGGTACAGTTTGACCGTGGTGCCCTGATCGATTTCGCTGTCGATCGAGACGTGACCACGGGACTGTTTGCTGAATCCATAAATCATCGACAGGCCCAAACCGGTGCCCTGGCCGATCGGTTTGGTGGTGAAGAATGGGTCGAACGCGCGGTTGATCACGCTCTGTGGCATGCCGCTGCCGTTGTCGGTGACGCTGAGCATGACGTACTCGCCAGGTTCGAGGTTGGTGTAGGCCTCGGTGAATGCCTGTTCAAGGACCTGATTGCTGGTTTCGACCACCAGTTTGCCACCCTCGGGCATTGCATCCCGGGCGTTGAGCACCAGGTTGAGCAGGGCGCTCTCCAGTTGATTGGGGTCGGCTTCAGCGACCCACAAATCGTCGTTCAGGCGCATGTCGAGCTGAATGCTTTCGTTGAGGCTGCGTTGCAGCAACTCGCCCATCGACAGCACCAGGGTATTCATCTGCACGGCTTTGGAGTCCAGCGATTGCCGGCGGGAAAATGCCAGCAAACGGTGGGTCAGGCCGGCGGCGCGGTTGGCTGAGGTGACGCCCAGATCGATCAGGCTGTCGAGGTCATCAAGGCGCCCGCGAGCCAGTCGCCGGCGCAGTAATTCAAGGCTGCCGATGATCCCGGTGAGCATGTTGTTGAAGTCGTGAGCAATACCGCCGGTGAGCTGACCGACCGCTTCCATTTTCTGCGACTGGCGCAAGGCTTCCTCGTTGTGGCGAAGCTGCGCGGTGCGTTCCTCGACTTGCTGCTCGAGGGTTTCAAGGGTTGATTGCAGGCGCCGTTCACTTTCACTCAGATCGATCAGGCGATCACGGGCTTCGTACTGTCGTCGTCGCCCGCGCAGGGCGGTGGATACCAGACTGACCAGGGTCGCCGGATGAAACGGACGCTCGAGAAAGGTCACGTTGCCCAATAATTCACTCAGGCGTGAGGAGGGGCCTTGTTCGGGGCCGCCGTGGTGCGTCAGCAAGACGATCGGCAGATCCGACCAGGCCGGTTGCTGCTCCAGAAAATGCAGAAGCGTTTCCAGTTCCGGGCCGCGCAACGCTTCGGCGGCAATCAACAAGAGCCCGGCGCCAGGTTCCAGTTCAGCGCACAATGCGCCCAGATCCGGGGTGATGACCCCGCCGTAACCCGCCTCATTGAGGATCATCAGCGCCACTTGGCTGTCGCGGCCCATGGGCGCGAGAATCAGCGCCCGTTCCGGCAGTGAAACGGAGGCTGTCACAAGGCTTCTTCCCGCAACAGCGGATTGCTGGCGCCAAGGTAAGTCGGTACGCCCCGCAACACACCCTGGAACGCTTCCAGCGGTTCGCCAATGGTCATGCCCTGGCCCGAAATGCGGAATTCACGGATGGTCGACTCGTGGTTGCCGGTGCGTTTCTTGATAATGGAAATGGCTCGGCGGACTTTGCCGATGGCTTCGAAGTAGCGCAGCAGGATCACCGTGTCGGCCAGGTAAGTGATATCGACCGGCGCCTGCATGTCGCCGACCAGACCATGTTGGGCAACCGTCATGAATGTCGCCGCACCTTTGCGGTTCAGATACAGCAGCAACTCATGCATGTGCAGCACCAGCGCGTTTTCTTCCGGCATCGCGGCCTGATAGCCGTTGATACTGTCGATCACGACGGTCTTGATGTTGCCCTCATCGACGCAGCGACGCACCCGGTGCGAGAACTCGCCGGGGGGACAGTTCGGCGGCGTCCACCTGATCGATCAGCAGGTTGCCGGTCGCTTGCAGGGCCTTGAGGTCGATGCCGATATTTTTCATCCGCTCGAAGAGCAGACCCAGCTCTTCATCAAAGATGAACAGCGCTGCCTTTTCACCGCGTGCTACGGCAGCGGCAGCAAAGATCATTGAAATCAGCGATTTGCCGGTACCGGCCGGGCCCAGGATCAATGTGCTGGAACCGGTCTCGATGCCACCACCGAGCAGGGCGTCCATTTCCTTGATGCCGCTGGTCAATTGCAGGCGTGGATAGTCGCCACGGTGTTCGGCAGCGACCAGGCGCGGAAATACATGGACCCCGTCGCCCATGATGGTGAAGTCATGGTAACCGCCACGGTACTTTTGCCCGCGGTACTTGATGATGCGTACGCGGCGGCGCTCGGCGCCGTAATTGGGGGTCAGCTCTTCGAGGCGGATGACGCCGTGGGCGACGCTGTGCACGGTCTTGTCGAGGGACTCGGTGGTCAGGTCGTCAAGCAGCAGGACCGTGGCGTCGTAACGCACGAAGTAATGTTTGATCGCCAGAATCTGCCGGCGGTAACGCAGCGAGCTTTGCGCCAGCAGGCGGATCTCCGACAGGCTGTCGAGCACTACACGGGTCGGTTTGAAGCGCTCGACCACCTCGAAAATCTGCTTGGTGGCTTCACCGAGCTCAAGGTCGGAGGAGTACAGCAGGCTTTGCTGATGTTCGGCGTTGAGCAGGCTTTCCGGCGGTGTCAGCTCGAAAATCTCGATGTTCTCGTTCAGTTCCCAGCCATGAGAGGCTGCGCCCTGGCGCAGTTCACGCTCGGTTTCCGACAGTGTGATGTACAGACAGCGTTCGCCGGCACGGGCGCCCGCCAACAGGAAATGCAACGCGACGGTGGTTTTGCCTGTACCGGGTTCACCCTCGAGCAAAAACACATGCCCTCGGGACAGACCACCGGCGAGGATGTCATCCAGGCCAATGATGCCGGTGGCGGCTTTTGCACTGATCAACTCGTTGGACGTAGACAAAGAATGCCCTCTCATGACTAGGGGAATCGAGGCAGCAGGCTGTACCAGCCGTTGTGCTCTACCTGATTACTTGACCGCTGCCGCTCATGACGGTTCCGAGGTTTCGATAGCAAAGTGTCATTGAATCAGCGGCCAACGGCTTAAAGTCCCTGCTGCAGGGCTGGGTCGTCGGGGTTCATCTGCTCCAGTTGCGCCAGCAGAATCTGCACGTTCTGCAACTGTCCGCTTTCCTTCCAGTAATTGATCAACAGCACCCGAGCCTTACGGTCGGCGGGGTGGCGCTGCACGACTTCCTGCAATTGTTTTTGCGCCGCTTCCAGTTCTTCGGCGGCATGCAGGGTGGTGGCGAGGTCGTAGCGGTAATCCTTGTTGTCCGGTTCCAGTTCGACAGCTTTGGACAAGCCGAGCAGGGCGAACTCACGCTGGCCGTGGTGCAACAGCCAAAGGCCCAAGGCGTGTTGCAGATAGGCGGAATCCGGCTGGGCCTGCAGTTGTTTGGCGAGCAACTGGCGCGCGGCGTCGCTCTGACCCTGGCGATCGAGCACATCGATTTGCATCACCAGCGCCGGCAGGTTGCCCGGTTCCAGACGCAGCGTGTTGTCCAGCGCTTGCTGCGCCTGTTTGAGCTCGGCGTTGTGCAGATACAGGCGCGCCAGCTGCGCAAAGGTGGCGGCGCTTTCCGGTTGGCCCTTGAGCACTTGTTCCCAGCCATCGATGGCTTGCTGCAACGGGGCGAAATACAGACCCAGCTCATCTGGCGTCAGACCGAGGAGGGCGTTGATCGCGGCAAAACGCACGTTTTGATCTTCATCGTCGAGCATCGGCCCGAGCAGCAGGCTGCGTTGCCCGCCAGGCACCAGCCCGACCACACTTTGAATCGCTGCCAGCCGGACTTCCGGGGCTTCGTTCTGCAGATGGGCATCGGCCAGTTTCAGCGCTTGTGGGCTTGGATAGTTGGGCAGTTCGGCCAGCAGCCAGACGCTGCGCTTGGCCGACAAGTCCGGGCGCCCCAATTGCTGGTACAACTGCCGCGCCGCCCCGGGCTGCCCAGAGCGGGCCGCCGTCAGGGCTTCGCTGTAGCCGCGCTTGATCGCCTCGGGCACTACCGGGGGCGGTGGAGCGCAGAGATAACCAGGCAACGACGATGATCAGCACGAGGCCAAGGCTGATGAGCAGGTAGCGGCGGGACTGAGGCATGCGATTTCCGTGAACGGGTGTTCTTTAGCAGAGGGGCAAGCTTCGGTCAGAGAAGGCCATGAGTCAAACCCGTGCTTGCGAATTCACCTGTAGGAGCTGCCGCAGGCTGCGATCTTTTTGACTTTTGATTTTTTAAAAAAACAAAGATCAAAAAGATCGCACCTTCGGCAGCTCCTACAGAGGGATCGAGGCGCTATAAGCTATCATTGGCCCTTTCCCCCCTAGAAAGACTGTTTGCCATGACTGCCCAAACCCTTCTCAACGCCCTCGAACACTGCGGCATGGTCGAAATCGATGGCTTGCACGCCTTCGAGTTCGCCCTCGACGAAGACGACAACCTGCACATTGAATGCATCGACGGCCGAGAGGCCAAGCATTGGGAATTCACGCCGGCTCAGGTTGAAGCAGCAACGTTTGATGAAGACCTGCAAAGCTGGCTGATCATTGGCTACGCCAGCGACACCAAGACCACCGGCGAACACCGTCTGGTGTGCCTCGGTGACGTGGTCAGCAGCAGCGACGACGAGGACGACAATTAATGAACATGCGTAAATTCTGGCCACTGCTGATGGCCGGCAGCGTCGGTGCGATGGGCCTGTCCAGTGCCAGCGCCGAGAGCTATCAATTGCTGGTCGGTTCCTACACCGCCGGCACCAGCCAGGGCATCTATCGAATGAATTTCGACAGCGCCACCGGCCAGATCGCCGCCAAGCCGCTGCAAGTGGTGAAGAGCGAAAACCCGTCATGGCTGACCTTGTCCAAAGACCAGAAGCAGCTGTTCGTGGTCAATGAAAACGGTCCCGGCCAGAAAGACCCGGTCGGCCGCGTCAGCAGCTATTCGATCGATCCCAAGACCCACACTCTGACCCTGATCAATCAAGTGCAGAGCCTGGGCAACGAGCCGACCCACTCGAGCCTCAGCGGCGATGCCAGCCATCTGTTCGTCAGCAACTATTCGGTGGTGGAAGATCCGGGTGGCACCCTCGCGGTGTTGCCGGTCGGTGCTGACGGCAAACTCAAACCGGTGGTGCAGATGAGCGCGCACCCGGCGAGCCGGGTCAACCCCGAGCGTCAGGCCTCGAACCACGTGCACTCGACGGTGTCCTCGCCGGATGGCCGCTACGTGTTCTCCAACGACCTGGGGGCGGACAAGGTCTTCATCTACCAGTTCGACCCGAAAGCCAACCCGGAGCTGCCGTTGACCCCGGCGAAAACTGCTTCGGTGAGCCTGCCGGCCGGCAGCGGCCCGCGTCACTTGCTGTTCAGCGCGGACGGCAAGCATGCCTGGCTGACCATGGAAATGAGCGCACAGGTCGCAGTGTTCGACTATCACGACGGCGTGCTGACCCAGACGCAACTGGTCGATCTGGCTGCCGGTCAGCCGACCTCGGACAAAGCCGCTGCCGCGCTGCATGCCTCGGCCGATGGCAAGTTCCTCTACGTCAGCAACCGTGGTACCGCCAACCAACTGGTGGTCTTTGCGATCGATCCGGCGAGCGGCCAGCTCAAGGAACTGCAAAAACGTTCGGTGGAAGGCGATCACCCGCGCGAATTCAGCCTCGATCCAAGTGGCAAATTCCTGTTGATCGCCAACCAGAAGAGCAACGAAATTGTCGTCGTCGAGCGTGACGCCAAGACCGGTCTGCTCGGCAAAACCGTGCAGAAACTACCGATGGACGCGCCCAGTGACCTGAAGTTTATCGTGCGACAATAAGCCACAGGCCCCGGTTTACGGGGCCTGTCTCTTTGTATTAATCGCGCTGATATCCGGTAATGCTACAAAGCATTTCAAGCGATCAACCCTCGAGCGTTAAGTTTGCTTCACGGCCCAACCGGGCAAAGCAAGCCAACCGAACACGAGGGTTACCGCCATGAACTTCAATCTCTTCTCCGTCATCGCCGCTTCCGCCATCTCCGCCACCGTTGCATTGCCAGCCAGTGCCAACGTTGAAATCGCCAGCAAAAAATCCCACACCCAGAGCTACACCCAGAAATACCTGCAACAGAGCGCCAACTTCTACGCCGCGCTGGATCACAAAGCCCAACACTGAAAGTCTGATTTGGCACCACTCCCTGTAGGAGCTGCCGAAGGCTGCGATC
>NZ_JABULD010000130.1:0-3645 GCF_014060985.1 Pseudomonas sp. MD195_PC81_125 | reverse complement strand
CCCACAGGGAAAATGCGATCAACTGTGGGAGCGAGCCTGCTCGCGAAGAGGCCGCAACAGCCACTACAAAACTTCAGCCTTTTACCAGACTGCGCACCGCCACAATCTCCGGCACCTCAACCTTGCTCATGTACACCCGCAACGGCTCAGTGATGTTGATCCGCTCATCGATGTTCTGGTCCAGCAGCAACTGAATCAGCTCGCGCTTCAAGGTCATGGTGGTATCCGAAACCGGCGCCCAGACAAATTCGCTGGTGGGAATAATCCCGTCATCGGCCACGTCCATGCCGAACGAATCTTCGCTGAATCGCACGATGTACTGACCGGTCTTGCGGTTGAGGCCGACAAAACCCTTGAGGTCATCGGCGGCCTGACAGATGAGTTGGGAAGTGATGCGCATGGTAAACCTCACGAAAAATCATCGATGGTTTACACGCAGGGCAACAGACTCGGCGCGCCCTCTGCCGGAGCGTCTGCCGAGGGCAAGCGTACTGCAAACCGCGCCACAAAAGTGCAGGAAAAATCGCTTTTAATACGTTTATGTCGGTCTGGCGATAGCACGCAATCGCTTCAGTTGTTAAAAGGTACGTCTTTGAAAATGCCCTGCGAAAGGAACTCGAACATGCCCGCCACTTTCACCAAAAGCGCCCTCATGCTGAGCCTGATGCTCGGTCTCGGCCAGGCCCACGCCGCCGCGACTGACGTCAACGCGCTTGCCGCCGCCCATGGCATTCCGCATCCAGCCGTGATCGCGCACCGTGGCGCGTCTTTCGATGCTCCGGAATCCACCGCCGCCTCCTACAAACTGGCCCGCGACCTTGGCGCCGACTACCTGGAAATGGACTTGCAGCGCAGCAAGGACGGCGTGTTGTTCGCCCTGCACGACAACAACCTGCAACGCACCACCGACGTCGCCACCAAGTTCCCCGAGCGCAAGGACAGCCCGGCCACCGCCTTCACCATGGCCGAACTGAAAACCCTCGACGCCGGCAGCTGGTACAACAAGGCTTACCCGGATCGCGCACGTCCGACCTATGCCGGACTGAAAATCCTCACCCTTGATGAAATCATCGACATCGCCCAGGCCAACCCGAAACACAAGCCGGGCCTGTACATCGAAACCAAGGAACCGCAACTGTTTCCGGGAATCGAGCATGACCTCAAAGAGAAACTGCAGGATCGCGGCTGGCTGAGTCCGGCCGGCTCGAAACTGGCGAAAAGCGAGCTGGGCGTCGGCCAGGGCAAAGGCAAGGTGATCCTGCAGACTTTCGAGAAGAACAGCCTCGAACTGCTGCAAAAGGAAATGCCGCAAGTGCCGAAAATCCTGCTGCTGTGGGTCGGTGAAGGCAGCATCGAGCCAAAATCCAAGGTGACCTTTGCCGAATCCGGCGAGAAGGACAAGAACGTGTTCTACGGCAAGCAGGAGCCGAAGTCCGAAGCCGAATTCAAGCAATGGGTGGATTTCGCCAAGGCTCACGGCGCCATCGGCACCGGCCCTTCTGCCAAGTTGACCAAGGGCGGCGATCAGAGCTACTCGGATCTGGTGCAACCGTGGATGAACCAGTACACCCACGATCAGGGCATGCTGGTGCACGTGTACACCGTCGATGAGCCGGTGGACTTCGAGAAAGTCATGGCGGCCGGCGTTGATGGCATTTTCACCAACCGCGCCAGCGAACTGTTGAAGTTCTACAAGCGTCCAGCCAGCGCCAGTGTCGATCAGGTGTTGAAGAACAACGGGTTCTGATCTGCAAAACCGAGGCGCCTTCATCGCGGGCAAGCCACGCTCCCACAGGTTTTGTGTCGGGCATGGCTTGTCCGTTTTGTATTCGGGGTTTTAAGGGTGAATTAAGTTGTGGTGGTTAACCTGAGCCCACTTCAACGAACAACCCAAGGAATGAGCCGATGAAAACTTTGACTGCCCTGTTTACCGCCGCTGCCCTGACCCTGACTGCTGGCCTGGCCCAGGCCGATGTGCGCGTCGACCAGATCCCTGAGCTGGTCAAATCCGGCAAGATCAAGTCGCTGGAATCGATGAATGCCGAAGCGCTGAAACTGCATCCGGGTGCGACCATCACCGACACCGATCTGGATAACCACTTCAACGGTTACGAGTACGAAGTCGAGCTGAAAACCGCCGATGGCAAAGAGTATGACGTCGATTTCGATGCCACTACCGGCAAGGTGCTAAGCAACAAGCAAGACACCTGATACACCGCCAACGCAAAGCCGCACGATCCCGGATCCTGCGGCTTTTTTGCGTCCGTTGCCCGGCGAATCACGCGGATGCCGCCCGAAGGGATGCCAAAACCGCCATCAGACGGCTAGTATGGCGACCATCAGATAAACGATTGCAGCCGAGAGCGATGGGCATGGGGCAGACAGCGGCAGCAGACATCGCAACGATCGGACGGATCAGCGCGGTTCCGGCGATTCTTCAGGTGATTCGCGAACTGACCGGCCTGCGCTTTGCCGCCGTGGCGCGGGTTACCGAGGAGTCATGGACAGCCTGCGCCGTCCTCGACCAGCTGGATTTTGGCCTGCAGGTCGGTGGCGAACTGGATGTGGTCACCACGCTGTGCCACGAAATCCGTGCTGCGCACACGTCGGTGGTGATCGACAAGGCCAGCGAAGACCCGCTCTACCGCGATCATCACACCCCGCGTCTGTACAAATTCGAGAGTTATATCTCGGTGCCGGTGTTCCGCACCGACGGGCGCTTTTTCGGCACGATCTGCGCCCTCGATCCGAACCCGGCACAGCTCAAGTCCAGCAGCATCCAGAGCACCATGGAGTCGTTCGCGCGGATGCTTGCGTTGCAGATCGAAGCCGAGGAAAACGCGCAGCTCACCGAAACCGCGTTGTTGCAGGAGCGCGAAACCGCCGAGTTGCGCGAACAGTTCATTGCCGTGCTCGGCCACGACTTGCGTAACCCGTTGTTCTCGATCAGCGCCGGCGCCGAAATGCTCCTGCGCAAGCATCCGGATCCGGCCATCGACGTTCGGGTACGCAATATCCTCGGCAGTGCGCAACGGGCAACCCGGCTGGTGGATGACGTACTCGACTTTGCTCGCGGACGCTTGGGCAAGGGCATTCCGGTGGATATCCAGCCCTGCGCCGATTTGACCGAAGCCGTGCAGCAAGTGGTGACGGAGATTCGCAACGTGCATCCGCAACGCACCATTCACGCGTCCATCGGCGACTTGCAGGGCTTGCCCTGTGACCGCGCGAGGATCGCTCAATTGCTGTCGAACCTGCTGGCCAATGCGGTGGCCCACGGCGACCCGGCGGGTGACATTGAGGTCATCGCGCAAGTCGAGCACGACGTGTTGATGCTTGCGGTGAAGAATCAGGGGCATATTCCCGAGGCGGTTTTGCCGCATCTGTTCCAGCCTTACTCGCGCCCAAGCGCCAGCACGCCACAGGCCGGGCTCGGTCTGGGGCTGTATATCGCCAGCCAGATCGCCCAGTCCCACGGTGGGCATTTGCATGTGGCGTCCACCGCACAGAGCGGCACGCTGTTCACCTTCAGCCTGCCCACTGCCTGAAACACCACAAACTCAAATCCACCACAGATCCCTGTGGGAGCGAGCCTGCTCGCGAAAGCGGTCTGTCTGCCACATTTGAGGCGACTGGCACTGCGCC
>NZ_JABULD010000036.1:0-45144 GCF_014060985.1 Pseudomonas sp. MD195_PC81_125 | reverse complement strand
TTAAACTATCAGGCGCCTGACGTAAGCTATCTGGAGGTAGGGCCTGGCCACTTTGTTGCCAATTCGGCCTTTATGTAGTCCATCAACTGATGTTGCTTTAGCGTCCTTAATCCTCAAGGACTGAACTATAAAAACAATAATTCAATACACTGCCTGCGAAGTATTGAAGATATTTAAGTTTGGCAAACAAAAACAAGAATCTCCTGCTTACGACTGTCTTTACTCTTGCATGGGAAAAATATAGATGAATAAGAGCAAAGTGGCGCTCGGCTTGACCTTGGCCGCAATATATCAACACGCTTGGTCCTCCGGTTTTCTGGATGACAGCAAAGCTTCTGTCAGCTCTCGCACGCTCTATTTTGAAGGGGATCAGCGTGGGGCCAACGGAGTGGATCAGCGGCAGTCAGTAACCGGTTTGAAATTTGATTTCAGCTCTGGTTATACGCCAGGCCTGGTTGGGGTCGGGCTTGATATCCAAGGATTGCTGGGTGTGAACCTGGGCGGTGGCATTTCTCCTCACAGCTCCTCAACCAGTAATACCATTAGCCCCGTTGCTTCAGATGGCACCCCGGTTGATAACTGGAGTCGCCTGGGTGCCAATGCGAAGATCAAGCTATCCAAGACCGAGTTGAAAGCAGGCAATGCGCTGGCGCCAAACCTGCCGATCCTGGTGGCCAATGACTCACGCCTACTTCCTCAGTCCTTTCAAGGCGCCATGGCAACGTCCAAAGAGTTTGATGACGTTACTTTTACAGCAGGCCAACTCAACCGCGCAATCGGTCGAGCCTCAAGTAATTGGGGCGGCATTTCTGCGGGTGGGCGCAAGGGGGCCGATGCATTCCGTTTCGCGGGAGCGGACTGGAAGCCCACGAAGGACCTGATGCTTCAGTATTACTATGCGCAACTGGAAGACTACTACGGCCAGTCCTTTCTAGGATTGACCCATGATTTTCAGATATCACCTGAACAGTCCTTCAAAACTGATCTGCGATACTTCAACAGTCATTCTGATGGGGAAAACGGTAGTAATACCAATTACCAGTACAAAAATGGTTATAACGCTGGTGGACTTGGGGAAGTAAATAACAATACATGGTCTGCTGCTTTTACATATTCGCTTGGCGGCAACTCACTGACCCTCGGTCATCAGCGCGTCAGTGATAGCGGCGGTATGCCCTATGTTACTAACGGCAATCTGGTTGACGGTCGCGGTCGCCCGGAGGGCGAGGGAGGCGCTAGCGTCTACCTTTACACCGATATCATGATTAACAATTTTACCCGCGCGGGTGAAAACTCCAGTTTCGGTATCTATCGGTATGACTTTGCTGGCCTTGGTCTTCCAGGGCTTAAAGCTCAATGGACCTACGTCAAAGGTCACGATATCCGAGGAGTTGGCAATGGAACGACTGGACGATATAGCGAATGGGAGAGTGACTATCGGTTGGACTACACCCTCCAAAGCGGTTCACTAAAAGGACTAGGTTTTTCTCTACGTCGCGCAAACTATCGTACCGAACTCCCAACAACTACAGCGCAGGATCAGGACCAAACCCGTTTTTACATAAACTACACCTATGCGCTTTGGTGACATTTAGCTCAAAGCACTTTGCCCCTTGTACCAGCTTGGCGGGACTGAATGTTCTGGCCAAAGCTGGGCGGGGATCTGCAGCTTTTTTCATGACAGTCACCCAGACGACGTCAAGGACACGGTCGATCATGCCCAGAGTTTCCCACCAAGCATTACGCCGTTCGTTTCGCGAACTGCTGGCATCCAGTAACTGTTTCCAGACCGCTTCAGTCTTTGATCCGATGTCTGCACGCATTGCCGCCGATCTCGGATTTGAAGTGGGTATTTTGGGTGGATCAGTTGCATCTCTTCAGGTTCTAGCTGCACCAGACTTCGCACTCATTACCCTGTCTGAGTTTGTCGAACAAGCGGCCAGAATAGGTCGTGTTGCGCAGTTGCCCGTCATCGCTGACGCCGATCACGGTTACGGAAATGCACTTAATGTCATGCGCACAATTCAGGAGTTGGAGCGCGCAGGAATAGCGGCACTCACGATTGAAGACACCCTTCTTCCGGCTCAATTTGGGTGTAAATCGACAGACCTCATCAGCACTGAAGAGGGTATAGGCAAGGTGCGTGCCGCACTGGAAGCACGTGTTGACCCGGAGCTTTCGATCATTGCTCGAACCAACGCATCAGCCCTTCCAGTGCTTGAGGTCATTCGCCGAACGCACGCTTATCAACGGGCCGGCGCGGATGGCATTTGTATTGTGGGCGTACAAGATTTTGCGCACCTAGAACAGATAGCGGAGCACATCACGATTCCACTGATGTTGGTCACTTACGGAAACCCGAGACTCAACGACAACGAACGGCTAGCCCTGCTAGGAGTGCGGATCATCGTTGCAGGTCATGGCGCTTATTTCGCGTCCATCAAAGCGACCTATGACTGCCTTCGTGAACAACGCCAGCTCACTCGCAGCACATCAAACTTAAGCGCTACCGAGTTGGCCTATACCTACACGCTGCCGGAAACATATTTGAATTGGGCTAGGGACTTCATGGACGTTCAAGAGTGATGCAATTCTCTTTAGCAGCTTTTGTACCTGTTGCCGTCTATAGGTTTACTCCTGTTTGAATCCGCAAGCATGATTTGCGCGCCGTGAAGAGGTATCGCATTCATGCGGTTTGGTCACCCTTGATTGTGTATTCAGCAGTTTGCTTCCAGAGTGATCTGGAAGCTTTTTTTCTTTCCAAAAACGCCTCGCTGGGTTGAGTTCCTGTTTTTCATTGTTCTGAGTATGAAGGACGAAATTTTTTTTCGTCCTAGAAAAGAAATAACTTGTCTGCTCGTTAGCTGACTGAAAGGAATGACCACCCATTGCGGATTCACTGATTGGTGCATCCCGATGGAGGTTGCAGAAAGTGAGAGTGTTAAGTTGGAGATCTTCCAATGACTAGATCGAAAGTTGGGGAAGTCTCGCAGCAAGTCATAGCGTTGGAAACCAATGGCTGGGTTCCAAATAACCGGCGCTTACCTGTACTCATATACCTCAACGTTGTGGGAGGGCGCATCGATTTGGCCCCACGGGTCGAGGAAATTTTCAGAGCAAACGGCTGGTTACGCCAATGGCGTGACAAGGTATACGGCTATCACCATTACTACACTGAAACGCACGAGGTACTTGGCATCGCACTCTTTGCCACTCTAGTCACATACCAGAAATACCCATGGACGGCCGAACACGCCGAATCGCTGGGTAACAAGAAGCATAAATCTGGTTTTTGAAAAGCGTCATTAATTGAGCAATGTGCAGATTTCCGCCGATCATGCTTACGAAGCGTGCTGTTAAAATTCAATGCAATCGGCGGTCAGATCAAATGCAGCGCCTGGTCAAGTGCAATGCAAACGAGTGGTCAGTACCGATGTAATCAGGTGGTCAAGTGGAGTGCAATTTCTCATGTATGACCTCCAGTTTCATGAGTTTGATAACAATACCTTTGCCGGGTTTTTATTGCAGTGTGCGGTCTATCCACAACACTGATTTACCGACCTGTTGGCGACTCTCAATTCGGGCATGGACCTGCTGCACATCCTCCATGTCATAGTGGCCTTCGATGTCGATGTTCAATGCCCCTTCCAGGATTGCCGCAAACACATCGTTGGCGCGCCGTTGTACGGTGGGGCCGTCTGCCATGTGGTCGGCAAGGCGAGGGCGAGTCAGGAAAAGCGAGCCGGCTTCTCCCAGTTCAATAGGATCAAGGTCGGCCAATGAGCCGGAAACGTTGCCATAGTTAACGATCAGACCTCGAGTTCGACAGGCCCTGAAGCTGTCGCGCAGGGTGGCTTTTCCTACGGAGTCGAATACCACATCGACTCCGACCCCGTTGGTCGCCTCGCGTACGCGATCGGCAAAGTGGCCACCGTCATAATTCATCGCATGGTCCGCGCCTCGTTCGAGGGCGACCGCGCATTTTTGCGCGGTACTGCCCGTCGCGAAAATTTCGGCACCGAGCCGCTTCGCCATCTGCACCAGCAACTGACCTATGCTGCCGGACGCGGCGTGAATCAGGCAGGTGCTGCCCGTCTGCAGTCGCGCGATATCCTCGACCAGATAATGGGCGGTTGAACCCTGGAAAATTGCCGCCGCCGCCAGGTCGTAAGTAACCGCATCAGGAATTCGCGCCAGTCTCGCCGCCGGAATGCTGGCGTACTCGGCATAGGCGCCCCAGGCAATGCACCATGCGACTCGATCGCCCGGAGTAAAGTTCTCCACCCCCTCACCGACCTCAATCACTTCGCCAGCACCTTCCATGCCGAGCGTGCAGGGAAGACGGACTGGATAAGTCACCGATGTAGCGTACTTGCCTTGGCGAGTGTGCACGTCCATGAAGTTGATGCCTGCGCAGGCGACCTTCACCAGCACATGGCCAGGCGTCGCCCGGGGACGTGGCATGTCTGTGCGCATTTGCAGCACCTCGGCACCGCCATAGCTTTCGATCATGATTGCTTTCATTTCAAGTCAACTCCACTCGCGCGAGGCTCAATAAGCCGGTTCAGGACATAGGGCAAAATGCCGCCCGCAATGAAATACGCGGCTTCTGCCGGAGTATCGATCCGGGCCAGCACTGGAATTTCCACATGACGGCCATCGCTTCGATGCACTACAAGCGTCAGCTTCTGCCTCGGCTGCACGCAACCGTCCATCCCCAGGATGTCGAAGCTTTCGCTGCCATCGAGTTGCAAAGACTGAGCACTGTCGGTGGCCTCGAACTGCAAAGGCAGAACGCCCATACCGATGAGATTGCTGCGATGAATACGCTCAAAACTGCGCGCAATGACCGCGCGCACCCCTAGTAGCCGCGTGCCCTTGGCTGCCCAGTCGCGACTCGATCCTGTGCCGTATTCCTCACCGGCAAAAATCAATGCTGGTACGTTGGCAGCGAGGTATCGGCGCGATGCGTCAAAAATGCTCATCCGTTCTCCAATGGGCTGCAGTCGCGTAAATGCGCCTTCGTCCATGCCGCCATCAGGCCGCAACGGCAGCAGCAGGTTTTTCAGGCGTACATTGGCGAACGTACCTCGCACCATGACCTCAAAATGCCCGCGCCTTGCACCGTAAGTATTGAAATCCTGGGGCGCTACACCCCGCGCCGTCAGCCATTGTCCGGCAGGTGAATCCGGCGCGATGGCGCCGGCGGGGCTGATGTGATCGGTGGTGACGGAATTGCCGAAGATTGCCAGCGCGCGGGCACCACGGATAGCATTGATGGTGTTACCCGGAGAGCTGAAATAATCCGGCTCTGCCGCATAGGTTGACTCGGGCCAGTCGTAGACCAACCCTGCGCCTGCTTCGATAGCGTTCCACTGTTCCGAACCTTGTGTCACCTCGGCGTAGAGCCGCCGATAAACCGCAGGGGCTACGGCTTGCTGCGCCAATGCCTTGATCTCTTGATCGGTGGGCCACAGGTCGGCCAGGAACACCGGTTGCCCCTTCTGGTCGTTACCTAAGGCTTGGGTACTTAGGTCGATCATCGTCGTGCCTGCCAACGCAAAGGCCACGACCAAGGGCGGGCTGGCGAGGAAATTGGCGCGTAAGGTGCCGTGGATTCGTGCTTCGAAATTGCGGTTACCTGACAGCACAGCGCAGCACACTAGGTCACGGCTGTTTACCAGGTTCTCGATAACCGGTTCCAGACCCCCGATGTTACCCACGCAAGCGCCGCAGCCAAAAGCCGTGATGCTGAATCCCAATTGGCTTAATGGTTCGGCGAGGCCAACGCTGGACAGCAGGTACTCCACGACGCGTGAGCCCGGAGTGAACAGGGTTTTGACCTTGGGCTTGACGGCCAAGCCTCTGGCCACGGCGTTGCGGGCAAGCAGTCCGGCGGCCAGCATCAGTTCAGGATTGGAGGTGTTGGTGCATGACGTAATGGCAGCGACCAGTACGTCACCATGGCCGATGGTCGTGTCGTGCAATCGCGTCGGCACGGTTGGGGAAAAGGTATTCAATGCAAACCGCCGAGACAACTGGCTTGCGGATTTGCCATAACCACCGATGGCCGCATCCTCAAGCAACAGCGATACAAAACGCTCGGGAACCTCGCCAAGATCCAGGTGATCTTGCGGGCGTTTCGGCCCGCTGACACCGGCTCGGATCGCACTCAAGTCGAGGTTGAGCAGCCTGGAGTATTCGATCGATCCGGGCGCCGGTGCACCCCATAAACCTTGTTCACTGTAATAGCCTCGAATCAGCGAGATTTGCCGTTCGGTACGGCCGGTTTGGCGGTAGTAGGCTAAGGTGTTTTCGTCCACCGGGAAGTATGCACAGGTCGCACCGAATTCCGGCGCCATATTGGCAATCGTCGAGCGATCGGTGGCACTTAACGATGTTGTGCCTTCGCCAAAAAACTCCAGCAAATTGCCCACCACACGGGCTTTACGCAGGAACTGCGTGATAAACAGAACAGCGTCGGTTGCAGTCACGCCCGGACTCAGCGCGCCAGTCAGGCAGACGCCAACGACATCGGGCATCAACATATTGAGGGGTTGGCCAAGCATCGCTGCTTCGGCTTCGATACCGCCGACCCCCCAGCCCAAAATGCCGATGCCGTTGATCGTGGTGGTGTGGGAGTCGGTGCCGACTAGCGTATCGGGAAAGATCAAGCCGTCGTCTATCACTACACCTTGGGCCAGATACTCAAGATTTATTTGGTGGCAGATGCCTTTGCCCGGCGGTATGACTGTAAACGTTTCGAACGCCTGCGCTCCCCATTTGAGCAATTCATAACGTTCGCGGTTATTGATGATTTCGAGTTTCTGATTGTTTCCGACTGCCTCGGCCCCCTCGACGAAAACCGTTTGAACTGAGTGATCGACCACCAAGTGCACCGGCACCTTTGGTTCGATGGCTTTGGGATCTGCACCGCGCCGTTGCGCTTGGCTGCGCATGGCAGCCAGATCGGTCAGCAACGCGAGGCCGGTAGAGTCTTGAAGCAGCACGCGGCTGACCACGAAGGGGATCTCTTGATCACGATGGGCGCCGGGATGCCAAGCTGCCAATGCTCTGATGTGCTGTTCAAGCACACGATTGCCGTCGCAGTTACGCATGGCCGATTCCAGCAACAGTCGGATGACGTGAGGTAGACGTTGAATTCCGGTAAAACCCTGCTCAGCTAGGGCCGGGAGTGAAAAATAGCGAAACCCGGCACCGTCGGGCTGTTCCAGATAACGAATGTAAGGTTGATCGACGCTCATAACACGCTCTTGATGTTGGGCAGAATTCAGTGCCACGTAGCCATCAGGATGGTAAAACAACAAAGTCGGTACGAGTATTGCCGAATAATTAACAGTATCTGATCGGAAATAACCCGATGTTCGATTGGCAGGATCTTTATTTTTTTACCGTTCTGGCGCGAACCCAATCGCTTTCGGCGGCTGCGCGGGAACTGGAGGTCGAACACGCAACCGTTGGCCGACGAGTTGATGCATTGGAAAAAGCACTCGGCCTGAGGTTGGTCGATCGCCTTCCCAGAAGTCGTCCACTCACCGAAGAGGGGCGGGCACTAGCCGCATTGGCCGAGAGCATGAGTACCCTTGCCACTGACGTTGAGCGGCTCTCGCGAATGGCCTCAATCGATGTCGCGGGTACTGTAAAAGTCAGTGCGCCACCCTCGATTGCGACGCATTGCATCACGCCCAACATCCCGCGGCTTAGATCCCTGCATCCACGACTCAACATTGTCCTGTTACCGTCTACGAGGCTTGCCGCGCTGGACAAGGGCGAGGCGGACATTGCCATACGCACGGTGCGCCCTGAAGAGAACGCGCTAGTGCGCAGGAAAGTTGGCAAGGTCAGGTTCGGGCTTTATGCCACGCCTTCGTTCAGAACCCTAGCCGAGGAACGGTGGACGTTCATCGCCTATGACCAGGCGCGTGATCACCTCCCGCAACAGGCGTGGCTCCATCAATTGCGTGGCAACCGAAGTGTGGTATTCGCGGCCAGTGATTTAGCCTCTCAACAAATGGCGGCGCGGCTGGACGTTGGTGCGGTGGTGCTGCCTACCATCATCGGAGATCAGGATTCATCTCTTGTCAGATTACCCGTCAGCACAGAGGGGCCGACACGGGATGTCTGGCTAGTCGTTTATCCAGATCTGCGCCGGTCCCCCGCAGTGAAAGTCGTGATGGACTTCCTGGTGGGCTGTATTCAGGCAGAGCCGCAGTTGGGCTAGTTATTCATGACGTTCATGCCTCGTATCCGAAGAGTCGATTTCACCACCGAGGTGAAGCTCTATAGCATTTTTCTCCACGTTAACTGGCAATGACCTGGAGATAGAGCGGCATGCATGTATACCGTTTTGGCGAGACATCGGTGACCAGGGTCACCGAGCAACGCGGCCCTGGATTTGCCCCCGATTATTTGTACCCCGACTGGGATCCACAGGTGCTGCAACAGCATCGCGCATTGATGGAACCGGATTGCTTTGATCCGCTGTCGCAGCGTTTCATCGCGAGCATTCACACCTGGGTGGTAAAAACGGCACACCATACGATCCTGATCGATAGCTGTGCAGGCAATCACAAGGAGCGACCAGGTTTGCCACGCTTTCACCAATTGGAACTGCCGTTCCTGGAGCGCCTGGCCGAAGCCGGAGTGACACCTGAATCGGTGGACTACGTGATGTGCACGCACCTGCATGCCGACCATTGCGGATGGAACACCCGGCGGTTGGACGGACGTTGGGTGCCGACCTTCCCGAACGCGAAGTACGTATTTTCCAGGGCCGAATACGATTACTGGCACGGGCTGATCGGCCGGGAAGGATTTAACGCCAATGTATTCGAGGACAGCGTGCTGCCGGTGATCGAAAAGGGTCAGGCCCTGATCGTCGAGGGTGAAGGCTTGATCAGCGAGTGCCTGCTTATTCATCCGACGCCAGGCCACAGCGTCGGCCACCTGGCCATCGAGTTGCTGCATCGCACACAGGGAGGTCTGTTCAGTGGCGACATCATGCACCAACCACTGCAGGTCTTTCGCCCCGACTGGAACAGCTGTTTTTTGCAGCCACCCCGAGCAAGCCCGGACCTCACGTCGGTGGCTGCTGGAGCAGGCGGCCGAGCGCGGTTTGACTGTGTTCACCAGCCACTTCGCCAACAGCTCCGCCGGCCTCGTTACCCGGGCCGGTGATCACTTTGACTGGCGTTTTATCTGAACCCGTGGAGAGCCGTTTAATGTCCAGCATCACCTGTACTGAATTCATGATCCCTAGTGACACTCCCGGGATCGAACTGTTCGTGCGCAATAAGCGTCGCGCGGATATCGGCTCCTATTCCGGCGAAAAGACTGTGCTGTTCGTGGCCGGCTCCACTTACCCGGCCTCCAGCACCTTCGACTTGGCGCTCGACGGCCAGTCATGGATGGACCAACTCGCGCAAAACGGCTATGACACCTACCTGGTGGACGTGCGCGGCTATGGCCGGTCGAGTCGACCGCCGGAAATGTCGCAGCAGGCCGGGGAGAATGCGCCTGTTGTTCGCACACCCGTCGCTACGAGCGATGTCGCGACGGCTGCGGCGTTTGTGCGCCAGCGTAACGGGGTCAGCCGCATCAACCTGATCGGTTGGTCGTGGGGCACATCGCTAATGGCGCGGTATACCGCCGAGCACAACGAAGCTGTGGTCAAGTTGGTGTTGGTCGCTCCTCAATGGATTCGCGACACCCCGAGCCTGGCGGACAGTGGCGGCACGCTGGGCGCTTACCGTGTGGTGAATCGCACCGAGGCCAAGACGCGCTGGCTTAATGGCGTACCGACGGAGCGACAGGCTGCCGTGTTGCCGGAGGACTGGTTCAATACTTGGGCCGAAGCGACGTTTGGTCCAGGCGAGACACAGATTAAGGCTCCCAATGGCACCGTGCAGGACAGCCGCGAGTTCTGGTCTGTCGGGCGCTCTTTGTACGACCCCTCGCTCATTCGCGTACCGGTGTTGATCGTGCACGCCGACGGTGATCGCGACTGTCCGCTTGAAATGTCCCGCACGGTGTTCTCGAAGCTCACCAATGCGGCTTATCGGCGCTGGGTGGAGATTGGCGAGGGCACTCACAGCGCGTTCATGGAGCGCAATCGCTGGCAGTTGATCGGCGCGGTGCAAATGTTTCTCGACGAACGCCCGCCGTATTGAATCCGCTGTGCTCGCCGAGCATAAAATACCGGGGGGGCGGCGTCTTTCACCGCGCAGTGAACTGGCCTGATTACTTTGGACGCCTCCACCTCCCAGCTAATGCACTAATTGCGTAGGAGTAACATATGCATGAATCCGAAATGCCACGTGTCGATCGAGATGGTCTGCGTATTCGACTTCAATCTGGCGTAATGGAATTACCAGTGCACTACATGAGGGGTGGAACCTCGACAGGTGTGGTGATCTGGGAGCCACTGTTACCCAGCGACGATTTTCTGCGCGCAGAGCTGTTACGTCACCTGATGGGCGTTCCCCTGTCTGGCCATCAACAGAGCAATCGCCAGATAACCGGCCTCGGCCGGGGGCCGGCCACCAGTAACAAGGTGTTTTTGGCGAGAGTTGTGGATACACCAAGAGGTCGCCAGATTGTGAGCACGCTCGCTCAATTGGCCAGTGATCATAGCGATATAGACTGGAGTGTGAATTGCGGCAACATGTCATCTGCATTACCACTCTGGGCCATCGATACCGGAATGATCGAGGCGCCTTTCACTGAAGCCTTTGAGGTTGAAATCAAGAACACCAATACCGGAGTCGTCACGATTGCACGGATGTCTCGCCACGAGGACGGAAGGTTCGTGAGCGTCGAAATTCCCGGTGTCAAAGGCGCTTACCCAAGCGTTGATTTGTTTCTTCAATCCCCTGTGGGTAACAAGACGGGTGCTCTTTTGCCGACGGGCATGGTCATGGACACGGTCGCCGGCCACGACGTTTCGTGTGTCGATGTAGCCGTACCCATGGTAATCGCCGATGCGGCCAGTTTTGGAAAAACTGGCCACGAGCCGATCCAGGAGCTTGAGGCCGATACTGTTTTTATGGCGCAGTTAAGGCAAGTCTGGATTGAAGCGGGGCTCAAGATGCAGCTTCGGCGCCGTGATGGCGAGCTTATGGACCGTGCTGATCTGGAACGAAGCGAAACCATCCCCAAAGTGTGTATCGTCGGTGCCCCGCGTCACGGTGGCAATATTGCCGTTCGGTACTTTACGCCTCAAACGGGGCATGCTTCGTTGGCGGTCTCGGGAGGCTGCTGTCTTGCCGCTGCGTGTCTGCTTCCGGGGACAACCGCGCACAGAGTGGCAAAAGGTATTGTCAAACCATCGACTTCGTTTTCGGATATCGAAGTGAGCATTGAGAATCCGGCAGGAAAGCTGGATACGACGGTCAGCGCGAAACTTATCGACAGCCAGCTTGAGGTTCAGGCCGCTGCCTATCGACGCAGTACACAAATCCTGATGCGAGGGTATGTCCCGTTATATAGGGCGTCTGCCGAGCTGATCGATTCCATGGGGGCATTGGCAATGCATCCGGCGGGCTATTGAAACCTCCTCATTGCTCCCGTTGCCCATCGAAAGTTATCTCCATTCAGAATCTTGAGGTGGGGCAATGTGGCCGTAATCAACGGGGTACTTATGGCCGAGGCGTTGGCTCTGATAGAAATAGGCAACGCTCGAAGACAAACCGGCATAGGTGGTCGGGTTTTCGATAGTTACCATGCATCCTACCTACGTATTGGAATTGGCCATGAACAGCAGAAAAACGATATTCATCACGGGAGTGAGCAGTGGTTTCGGCAATGCATTGGCGAAAGAAGCGCTTGCTGCAGGCCACCGGGTTATCGGAACCGTACGGAGCGAAACCGCTTTGCAGGCCTTTCAGGCGCTCGATGTGGATGATGTTCATGGGGTGATTCTGGATGTCACCGACTTCGACGGGATCGACAGCGTCGTAGCGGCTATCGAAGAAAACCACGGACCGGTCGACGTGTTGGTCAACAACGCCGGGTACGGTCATGAGGGCATCTTCGAAGAGTCGCCGCTGGAAGAAATCCGTCGCCAATTCGACGTTAATGTGTTCGGCGCGGTAGCGGTGATCAAGGCTTTCGTGCCTTATTTTCGTAACCGTCGTGCCGGTCACATCCTTAATATCACCTCAATGGGCGGCACCATCACGATGCCGGGTATCGCGTACTACTGCGGGAGCAAATTTGCTCTCGAAGGCATCTCTGATACGCTGAGTAAAGAACTGCTGCCATTCAATATCTTTGTGACCGCAGTCGCGCCTGGCTCATTTCGCACTGACTGGGCAGGTCGTTCGATGCAGCGCACCCCACGGAGCATTGCCGACTATGACGCCAGTTTCGACCCTGTGCGTAAAGCGCGAGAAGAGAAGAGCGGCAAACAACTTGGTGATCCTCGGAAAGCTGCTTTAGCAATGTTGCAGGTTATTGCCAGCCCGACACCACCGGCCCACTTACTACTGGGCAGCGATGCTCTGGGGCTGGTACGTGACAGGCTGACTCGCGCGGCCAGTGAGATCGATCAGTGGGAAACGCTGACCCGCTCAACCGACGGTTGAGCGCCAAGCAGAGGGGCCGTCCATGACTCAGTTCGATTCAAGCACCTTGCGTATGGTGCAACTGATGGAAAAGCTCGCGCCGGTCGAAGGCTACAATCTCAGCGTGCTGGAAGACATCCGCTTTTTGCGTTCGAATCGGCCCCTAACTCGCATTCCGGTGCTTTATGACCCGGGTATCGTGATCCTGTGCCAAGGACGAAAGCGCGGTTATCTGGGAGATGACGTCTACGTTTATGACGCCCAGCATTACTTGGTGGTGTCCGTGCCAGTTCCTTTCACGATGGAGACCGACGCCAGCGAGGCGGAGCCCATGCTGGCGGTCTACATACGCCTCGACATGCAACTGGCCAGCGAATTGATGTTGCAAGTGGATGAGGCACTGGGGCCAAGTGACTCCCACCCCAAGGGTATGTATGCCTCACCGATGGATGGTTTGCTGCGTGCCTCGACGCTGCGCTTTCTCGAGGCGATGAGCATTCCAGGCGAAGCGCAAATTCTGGGGCCGTCGCTGGTGCGGGAAATCTACTACCGCATCTTGGTCGGCGAGCAGGGTGGCTCGATGCGCGTAGCACTCAATCGCCAGGGGCACTTCGGCAAGGTGACTCGCGCGATCCGCAAGATTCACAGTTGCTATCAGGAGCATATGGATGTCGAGACGCTTGCGCACGAAGCAAGCATGAGCGTGCCCAACTTCCACCTGCACTTTCGTAGGGTGACGGACTCCTCACCCATGCAGTACGTGAAGTCGACCCGCTTACACCAGGCACGTTTACTGATGCTGCGCAACACCATGAGCGCTTCAACGGCGGCGTTCAGCGTTGGCTATGAAAGCGCCTCGCAATTCAGCCGCGATTTCAAACGCTTTTTTGGCCGAACACCCCAGGCTGAGATCGAATGGATGAAGGCGACCTATGCATTGCCTGCGCTGTCCACGCCATCTATCTACGTCTCGTCACATTAGCAATGAGCTGACCCGCTCCTATGGCAATCGAAGAGCTAGATCGACCACAACCCAGCGCCGGGGCAACACTGGAAATCGAAGTGCGGGTGCGCGCATTTGTCTCGCCGCAGGTAAAAGCGTCCTATCGTTTTTGGAGGTAGAATCCGTCGATCACCTGCCCAAGAGCTCCGTATGTCTGACCGTGAAATCATCATTCCAGACACCATGAAATCCGTCGTCGAGCGCGCGGGTTACGCCCCCGCAGTCAAGGTCGGCGACACCCTGTACTGTGCAGGCCAGGTAGGCAGGACTGCTGAACTGGAAGTGATCCGGGATCCCGAGCAGCAGTTCATCAGCGCCTGGGAAAACCTGGCTCACGTGCTGGCCGCTGGAGGCTGCAGCTTCGAGGACGTTGTCGAGATGACCACTTATCATGTTGACATGTCCAAGCACATGGCGGTGTTTCGCGAGGTGAAGAACCGGGTATTCCCCAGAGGCCTTTGCGCCTGGACCTGTATCGGTGTCAGCGAACTGGCGCACCCCGGGCTGTTGGTGGAAATCAAGTGTGTAGCAGTGCGGCAAACTAGTAAAAAGTGAAGTATCTCTTTCACTTTCGATATTCTCACCAACTTTTCTTGCGCAACCCAAAGCCGACATCAGGCGATTGGTGCCGGTCGCAATGGACTGCAATCCACTTAAAATACAGCCCTCTGCGACCCGAAAATTTGGCCTACAGGTACCTCCGGTCCAAGACAACATCAACGATCAGCTGCATCGGATTTGACCATCACACTGCGTGGCCATGACCGGTAGAGAATGGCCCCATAGCAGACCTTTGAAAATGCCCCGTCGCCTGCACACTGTTCATCTTTTTAGCTCCTTTACCGACGCTGGTTGATCGTTGGAGTCGTACGAGTCACCCACATCCGAAGTTGGCCGTAATACGTCAGGAGATAGTGAGCTGGCTGACAATGTAATGTTGGCTTAATACTGAAGCGCTTATATCCCGCGCAATCAGCGCCTTGCGGAATGCAGCTAAAAGCGTGTGTTCAATTGATTGTTAGTGCCATATCTGACGGCTACACTCCAACCCCATGAAACGCTACCTGCGGCTTTGCCTCATTTTCATGATTAGCCTGGCGCTTCCCCTCAGCGGGATGGCGGGCGTACAGGCACCTACAGAACCATGCCCAATGAAGTCGATGGGCATGGCGATGATGGACGATATGGGCATGAATTGTTGCAATGATATGAAAAGCCCGACCGAGCATGGCAAGCCCTGCAAGCCTGGCCAGGAATGCAAGACAGGCGGCATGCTGCAAGTCACGATCATCAAACCTCCTGTCACCGTGTTCAGCCCCATAGTGGTTTCCTTTTTCAGTGATTCCCTGCCCGCACAAACCCCGTCCGGGGTATGGCGACCACCTCGCATTTGATTCCTGTCCAACATTGAGCCTTATTCCGCATTAGCGGAATGGACTAGCTGCGCGCATGTCTTTTTTGACGCGTGCAGTGGATGATCACAGGAATCGTAAACATGAACTGCAAGTGCTATTGCACAGGCTGGTCCCTCGTGGCCGGTCTGGCGGTAAGCGTGCTCGCATTGCCGAGCTTCGCTGCCGCATTGACACTCGATGAAGCGTTGCGGCTGGCCGAAAACAATGCACCGTCGCTGGTCGCACAGGATGCAAAGATTCAGGCCGCCAGCAGTGCGGCTATTCCAGCGGGTGAATTACCTGACCCCAAGTTGCTGGCAGGTGTGCAGAACTACCCCATTGGCGGACCGGATCGCTGGAGCATCAACGACGACTTCATGACCATGCAAATGGTCGGAGTCAGGCAAGAGATGCCCAACGGTGACAAGCGCAAAGCTCGTATCGAGGTCGCCAACGCCGCCGTTGATCGCGTTGCCGCCGAGCGTCGCGTTGCACGACTGAACGTGCGCCAATCCACAGCATTGGCCTGGATCAGCAGCTACTCGGTTGAACGCAAAGATGCGCTACTCCAGGACTTCTACAAAGAAAACCGTCTTCTGACCGCGACCGTCCGCGCCAGGATTGCCAGTGGCCGCGCTCAACCCGCCGATGCGGTGACGCCCAAGCAAGAAGCGGCTCAACTGGCGGAGCAACAGGACGATCTGGTTCGCCAGCGCGATCAGGCACGAGCGGCACTAAAACGCTGGATTGGTTCAGCCGCCAACGACAAGCCGGTGGGCCGCTTGCCTGAATGGCCTGTCGATTCCTCAAGCTACGCCCATAAACTGCAACACCACCCCGAGTTGGCAGTGTTTGCGCCGATGACCCGCGAAGCGCAAGCCAAGGTTCGTGAAGCCGAGTCGGAGAAAAAGTCAGATTGGAGTTGGGAACTGGATTATCAGCATCGCGACCGCCAGTTCGGCGACATGATCAGTGTGCAATTTTCATGGGACCTGCCGCTGTTCCCTGACACTCGCCAAAACCCCAAGATTGCGGCCAAACAGGCTGAACTCAGTCAGCTTGAGGCCGAGCGCGAAGATCTGTCACGCGAGCATACCCAACAACTGGAAAGTGAACTGGCTGACTATGAGCGCCTGAATCGCGCTGTACAGCGAAACCAAGAAAGCCTGTTGCCGCTAGCCAGGGAAAAGGTCGAACTCAGCATGGCCAGCTACCGTGCCGGCAAAGGCGATTTAAACGCCGTGATTGCCGCCCGACGTGAACTCATCGAAGCCCGAATCAAACAGGTCGACGTGGAAGAGCAGCGAGCGTTGACCAGTGCGCGTCTGTATTTTGCTTATGGGGAGTCCAGCCAATGATTCTTAAAAAATGGAATGGGGCATTGCTGGTGGGCATCTCGCTGGCATTGGGTGTTGCCGGTGGCTACTGGTTCGCTCAACAGCGTGTGAGCGCAGTAACCGTCATCGCCCCGGAGAAGGGCGCTGATTCACCGGATGAGCGCAAGGTTCTGTACTGGTATGACCCCATGTACCCGCAGCAAAAATTCGATAAGCCGGGTAAGTCTCCCTTCATGGACATGCAACTGGTTCCTCAGTACGCCGGCGGCGCGGGGGATCGTGCTTCCGTCAGTATCGATCCAGGTCTGACCCAGAATCTCGGACTGCGCTATGCGACTGTCACCCGTGGAATCCTTGATTCCAGCCTCGACGTGACCGGTGTCCTGGCGTTCAACGAACGTGATGTCGCGGTGATCCAGGCACGCACAGCTGGTTTCGTGGAACGGGTCTATGCCCATGCTCCCGGTGATGTGCTCAAGGCCAATGCGCCGTTGGCGGATATCCTGGTGCCGGAATGGGCCGCCGCCCAGACAGAGTTCCTTGCCCTCAGGCGCAACGGGGATGCTGACCTGTTGGCTGCCGCTCGCCAGCGACTGCGGCTCACAGGGATGCCGGCAACACTGATTACTCAGGTAGAGCGCAGTGGCAAAGTCCAACCGAACCTGACCCTCACCAGCCCCATCATCGGCGTGCTGCAAGAGTTGAACGTGCGTGCGGGTATGACCTTGGCGGCGGGTGAGACTCTGGCACGCGTCAATGGCTTGAGCAGTGTCTGGCTGGCCGTGGCTGTTCCAGAAGCGGATGCTGGAGCCATTACCGTGGGCCAGGCAGTCGAGGCGCGCTTGCCAGCTTTTCCAGGGGTAACACTCAGTGGCAAGGTCAGCGCGATTTTGCCCGAGACCAATCCGGACAGCCGCACCCTTCGCGTGCGGGTGGAACTGCCCAATCCGGACGGGCGCCTCAGACCGGGTTTGACCGCGCAAGTCCGCCTGAGCCGCTCGACTGAGCAAAGTGTGTTGTGGGTGCCGAGCGAGGCGGTCATTCGCACTGGCCGACGTGCCCTGGTGATGCTCGCCGAAGATGCCGGCCGCTACCGCCCGGTAGAGGTGCAACCCGGGCAGGAAAGCGATGGCAAGACGGCGATTTTGAAAGGCCTGGAAGAAGGCCAGAAGGTTGTTACGTCCGGCCAGTTTCTGCTCGATTCGGAGGCCAGTCTCAAGGGTATTGTTGCAAGCTCGCAGGAAGAGTCAGCACCCAATGCAACAGCCCCCAGTTTGCATGAGGCGGATGGGCAGATCGTCGAGATCAACGACAAAGAAGTCACGCTCGCCCATGGCCCCTTCAAGACGCTGGGCATGCCTGGTATGACGATGACGTTCCCACTCGCTAGTCCAGCGCTGATGCTGGGCCTCAAAACGGGGGATAAGGTCCGCATTGCGGTGAGCCAGACCGATGATGGTTTGCGTGTCGAGCGTCTGGATAAATCGGGGAGCCAGCCATGATTGCTGCCCTGATTCGTTGGTCGGTGGCCAACCGATTCCTGGTGCTGTTGGCGACGCTGTTTGTCACGGCTTGGGGCATTTGGTCGGTGCAGAACACGCCCATCGATGCGCTGCCGGATCTCTCCGATGTTCAAGTGATCATCCGCACCCCTTTTCCGGGACAAGCGCCGCAGATTGTTGAGAACCAGGTGACCTATCCGTTGGCCACCACCATGCTCTCAGTACCGGGAGCCAAGACTGTGCGTGGTTATTCCTTCTTCGGTGACAGCTTCGTTTACGTGCTGTTCGAAGACGGCACTGACTTGTACTGGGCTCGCTCACGGGTGTTGGAGTATCTGAGCCAAATACAAAGTCGGTTGCCGGCCAGCGCCAAGCCGGCGTTGGGACCGGATGCGACGGGCGTGGGCTGGATCTATCAGTACGCACTGGTGGATCGCAGTGGAGGACACGACCAGGCGCAGCTACGCGCACTTCAGGACTGGTTCCTCAAGTTCGAACTCAAGACCCTGCCCAACGTTGCGGAAGTGACCACCGTGGGCGGCATGGTCAAGCAGTACCAGGTGCAGCTTGATCCGCTCAAACTGGCCAGTCTCGGTATTACTCAGGCTGAGGTGACCGAAGCTATCGGCAAGGCCAATCAGGAAACGGGTGGCGCGGTGCTGGAGATGGCAGAGACCGAGTTCATCGTGCGGGCTTCCGGCTACCTGAAGTCGCTCAATGACTTCCGGTCGATCCCACTCAAATTGGGTGCGGGTGTGCCGGTGACCCTTGGCGATGTCGCCAGGATCCAGTTGGGACCGGAAATGCGGCGTGGCATTACTGAACTCGACGGCGAAGGCGAGACCGTCGGCGGCGTGGTGATTTTGCGCAGTGGCAAGAACGCTCGCGAGACCATCGCAGCGGTCAAGACTAAACTCGACGAACTGAAAAGCAGTTTGCCGGCCGGGGTGGAAATCGTCACCACCTACGACCGTAGCAAGCTGATCGACCGCGCTGTGGAAAATCTCAGCCACAAGCTGATCGAAGAGTTCATCGTCGTCGCGTTGGTGTGTGGGATCTTCCTCTGGCACCTGCGTTCATCTCTGGTGGCGATCATTTCACTGCCGGTGGGGGTGCTGATTGCCTTCATCGTCATGCGTTACCAGGGGATCAACGCCAACATCATGTCCTTGGGCGGGATTGCCATTGCCATCGGCGCGATGGTCGATGCTGCGGTGGTGATGATCGAGAACGCCCACAAGAAAATTGAGGCCTGGCACGTGGCCAATCCTGGAGAAGAACTGAAGGGTGAGCGGCATTGGCACGTGATGACCGAAGCGGCGGCAGAGGTAGGCCCGGCACTGTTCTTTTGTTTGTTGATCATCACCCTGTCATTCATTCCAGTGTTCACGCTGGAAGCTCAGGAGGGACGGCTGTTCGGCCCTTTGGCGTTCACCAAGACCTACGCCATGGCCGCAGCGGCGGGATTGTCGGTGACGCTGGTGCCGGTGTTGATGGGCTACTGGATACGGGGGCGAATCCCTGGTGAACAACAGAACCCGTTGAACCGCTGGTTGATCCGGATCTACCAGCCAGCCCTGGACGCAGTCTTGCTACGACCCAGGATCACGCTGCTGGTGGCGCTGTTGGTTTTTGTCAGCGCGCTATGGCCAATGTCTCGCTTGGGTGGCGAGTTTCTCCCCGCGTTGGACGAGGGCGACCTGCTTTATATGCCATCGGCCCTACCGGGATTGTCGGCACAGAAAACGGCGCAACTGCTGCAACAGACTGATCGCTTGATCAAAACCGTTCCAGAGGTTGAACACGTCTTCGGTAAAGCCGGGCGTGCCGAAACCGCGACAGACCCGGCACCACTGGAAATGTTCGAAACCACCATTCAGTTCAAGCCGCAGGAGCAATGGCGTCCAGGCATGACCCAGGAAAAGCTGGTGGAAGAACTGGATCGCGTGGTGCGCGTTCCCGGTTTGACCAACATCTGGATACCGCCGATTCGCAACCGTATCGATATGCTGGCTACGGGGATCAAGAGCCCCATCGGCGTGAAAGTGGCGGGCACCAACCTGACGGAGATCGATGCCGCGACTCAGGTGGTCGAGCGGGTGGCCAAAAATGTGCCTGGTGTCAGTTCGGCTCTGGCCGAGCGCCTGACCGGTGGTCGCTACATCGACGTGGACATCGATCGCAAGGCCGCCCGCCCGCTATGGGTTGAACATCGCCGATGTGCAATCCATCGTGGCCGGTGCCATAGGGGGTGAAAACGTAGGGGAGACCATTGAAGGGCTTGCGCGTTTCCCGATCAACGTACGTTATCCACGCGAGTGGCGCGACTCGCCAGGTGCCTTGGAGCAATTGCCGATCTACACCTCGTCAGGCAGCCAGATCACCCTCGGCACAGTGGCGAAGATCAGGATCACGGACGGTCCGCCGATGCTCAAGAGCGAGAACGCACGTCCTTCAGGCTGGGTGTACATCGATGTGCGAGGTCGGGACATTGCCTCGGTGGTCGCCGATCTGCGTCGGGTCGTCAATCAACAGGTCAAGTTGCAGCCAGGAATGAGCCTGAGCTACTCGGGGCAGTTCGAGTTTCTCGAAAGGGCAAACGCACGCCTGAAACTGGTGGTGCCTGCCACGTTGTTGATCATCTTCGTGCTGCTCTACCTGACGTTCGCTCGCTTCGATGAGGCCTTGCTGATCATGGCCACTCTGCCGTTTGCACTGACGGGAGGGGCGTGGTTCCTCTACCTGTTGGGGTTCAATCTGTCGGTGGCCACGGGGGTCGGTTTTATCGCGCTGGCCGGTGTTTCTGCCGAGTTTGGCGTCATCATGCTGCTCTATTTGAAGAATGCCTGGGCCGAACGTGAAGACCTTGGCGACAGCACTGAGCGCGGGTTGCTGGTAGCGATTCGTGAAGGCGCTGTGCAGCGCGTTCGCCCCAAGGCCATGACCGTCGCCGTGATCATTGCGGGTCTGTTACCCATCCTGCTGGGCAGCGGAACCGGCAGCGAGGTGATGAGCCGCATCGCCGCGCCCATGGTCGGCGGTATGGTCACGGCCCCCCTTGCTTTCCCTGTTTGTCATTCCGGCAGCCTATCGCCTGATGCGCCGCCGGCACCTGATTGCTGAACCCACTCACCACCAAGGAAAAGTCATATGAAACTGATCCGGATCGCCGTTGCAGGCACCCTCGTTACGCTGTCTCTTTCGGCCCTGGCAGAAGACATGCCGGGCATGAAAATGGACGGTATGGAAGGCATGCAGATGAAGCAAGAAACAAAGCAGACTCCAGTGGCCAATGCCGACGGAACGATCAAGGCTATCGATACGACGAAGCATACGGTGACCATCTCTCACGGCGCTGTACCAGCCGTGCAATGGCCACCGATGACTATGGCCTTCTCCGTAACGGAAGACCAACTGGCCGGGCTGGCGACCGGAGACCGCGTATCGTTTTCCTTCCGACTAGAGGGGGGGAAAGCAACGATTGTTTCCATCAAAAAATGAAATATTGATGTTGTTCGTAGCCGGCACGCATCGTCGTGCCGGTTTTAACCATTTTTACAAACAATTAGCACTTCGGAGACGAAGCGTGAATGGCGGCTTCTAGCCGAAAGCGGGTGGTCAGGAGTTGACGCGTTCTATGGTTTTGCACTCCTGCTCACCCTCGCGAGCGCTTGATTGCCGGTGGAGGGAGAGGTCGTCGTTCTTGGTTTTCAGGTCCGGCCCAGCGCGACCGAGATGCTGCCTCGGTGCAGCCAGGCAATCGTAGCCGTGATAACCAGCAACACGATGGCTGGAGCGGGATTGCCGCCGATGAAGAAGAGATGGGTCAGGACTGCAAAGACCATGGTGACGACAAGCAGCAGGCCACCGAACGCGGTGGTCACCGGAATTAGCAGGGCGATGGCACCGACGACCTCGACGAGACCAGCTGCCAACCGGAACCATTGGCCGATGCCAATCTGGTCGAAGATCCCAACCATCATTGGTACGCCTGCTAGGCAAGCGGGTCTGCCGTCTGGGCCCAGAGCGGGTATCAGATGCTCGCTTTGGAACACAAGCTTGTCGCAACGCGAGGCTCGTTTCTTGATGTGTACAGTGCTATGGCTCTGCTTGATCCTAATGCTGCCGCGCCTACAGGAAGTGGAGAAAACAAAGGACCCGCTGCCGTGCAGGTTTTATTTAACGAATTGGCTCAGCTCGAGGCGTGTGTTGATGTTGAGGGGGTTGTTGATGAGTTCAGGGCCACAGAGGTTTTCAGGCGTTTCGGTCGCCTTGATGAGATGCCCGGAAACACAGAACAGAGAGCAATGCGCGCCGACGAGATGCTCGAAGCCATTGAGAGATTTGCCGCCGTCTGTACTAGCCCTGTCGCAAGTGTAGAGGACGTGCTAGAACCAGTTCTACGCACGAACCTGTTTGAGGTTGATCGTCGTCTCATGGCGGCATATATGGACAAGTCGCCGCCGCCTCCAGCACCGGGCAGAGGCGAAGACGAGTCCAAACAGGATCGGATGCGTCGCGGTTGGTGCGCGCTGTTCGCTTGTCCTTGGAATCAGTTGCAAAAGTATCGCACTTACCTCGCCGGCAATTCGTTGCTAGCTACTCACCAGGTCGTTAAAGGCTCAGAGTTCTTGCATGTCATGGTAGTAATGGACGACAAGTTAGCTGGCAGCAATCAGATCTCCTACGACAAGATATTTGGTGGTACGGAACTCAGTAAAACAGACAGAGAAAACTTAGGAAAAGGCAAGGAAACGACTATCGACCGTACGTTGCGCCTGTTGTACGTCACTTGTAGTCGAGCCCAGGAGTCGCTGGCCCTTGTGCTTTGGTCGTCCGATCCCTCAACTGCCCTAGCCCGAATTAGAGCCAGCGGCTGGTTTGTTGATGGGGAGTATCAAGCGCTTCAATTAACAACTAGCTGAGGTCACGATGTTAGCGCCGACGCCGAATTGACCCAGTTGTCGATATTTCACTGACCCAGTCTGATTCCTCGCGAATCATTGGTGCTGAATTTGTGCAGGTTTGGAGATTGGTCAGTCTTGCCTCGGCACGTGGGTCAATTCGGTGTCGGCGTTAACACATGCAGCTTTTTGCCATACGTATTGCCGACATTTCAAAGGTGTCGAGGAGGGGCCCGCGACGGGTACCACGCCCAGCTTCTTCATGAGACTGGCCATCTCTCTTGAGGTTAAGCAGAGGGTTTTGGCAAGCTCTTTTCCCAAAATGTAGGATTGTTTGAAATTCTCGATCGCATCCAAATTGATCCGATGTGATGTAACACCGTTTTTGAGCTCAACGATCGAATTCAGCAGCCCGTACCGAATGAGGGTATAGGCGACGTCGTTCGCAATATGTAGAGTTTCGGCAGCCTGTGAAACGCTTAGCGATTGAGAGGCAGTCATATGCCTCATATGCGCGCTGAGCCAGGCCTGCCATTCATCACTTCCCAGTCGCCACTCCCCAATCACACCGGCATCCGATTTAGCTTTGAATGAAACGGACAAGGTGCCTTCCTGAATTGCTTTGAAAAGGTGAGCTACCCCTTCCCCTGACATGAAGGGATGACGGAGTGCATCACTCAAGGAGAGGGTGCTCGAACTTGATCGTCGATGTTTGATGCATGCGTTGGAGATGTCGAACGATTTTGTATCGATCCACCACGATTGTCCCGCTGCGGGTCGACCGCCTCGGAAAGAAAAACAGCCGTTTTTGCATAGCACTTTGATGGTATTGACTGGCAGCTTTAGTTGATGGGCTGCTTGCGCAATATTCAACAAGGGAGGCAGGGTAGCGGCCAGGTGCCTAGCTTGTATCAGATCGACGGCAATCGTCTTGTTGCCGCATGCAGAGATGCCTCTGTATCCGTGAAGCTCGCCTTCGGCGATCAACCTTTTTAGCAATGGAACGTTAAGGTTGAGTGCCTTTGATGCGACCTCCAAGGAAGCCAGCTGCCTTGGCTCACTGGGTAAATGGATGCCGAGATGCGAATTGCCTCGGGCGCAATCTGGGTACAACGAATGCGCTTCAAGCTCAGAACGTACAAAATCGAAGGCGGGGCTAGTAAGTCCTTCATAGATGTTCATTCTCAAACGATCTGCATGTCTCGCCGCTGAATTCCTCTTGGAGGTTGCAATACGGGCATCCAGTTTTTGAAGTAAGCAGTGAAAGGAAGCTGGCCAGTCCGACAATAGTCGGCCGGCCATCGATGTCATTTGATAAACGTTCTCTACCCGATGCAGGTTGTTGTTTCTCTTCACTATCGCATTTACAGCGTTGTATCCAAGGTCTGCTAACCACATTGCAATGCAGTGAAGGTCTAGGGTATCCAATTGGTCGACGGGGGAGCAGCCGTCGGAGTAGGTGCCCCTCAGTCGCTTTTCAAATTCACAACACAACCACACCGCCTCTTGAGAGGCGATGTGGTGCGCTGTTGTACAGTTGAAGATTGAGGCACCACAACGCAGGCATTTTTGGCATTCGATGGTTTGAAGGTTGAAAGGACTTGCGCAGTGGTGGCATCGATCCCTAAGCAAAATGTTATGTGAAGCGCATACAGTGTTCAGTGTTAGATCCCAGGGCTCCTTGATTTGTTGATGCTCCGAAAAACAGGAGGTGCAAATTTTTGGCTTTAGACAAGACCACGTTTTGTTAGTGGTTTGAGATGTCAGGTGCTCATAGGCTGATCTCCACGTTGTTGGGAGCAGTGAGTCCGGAAAAATGTTCGGCTGTGTAGAATCCCTAAGGTGCGCCACGAGATCTGTTAACTTTAAAAAGTTGGCAGCAGCAACTCGTTGCAGGAAATTCGTCAGGCTTTCGCCAGGAACAACACTCAGCTCAACTGTTAGGCCGAACATCGGTATGCTTTCCACTAATAAGATGAATGGCTCCACGATTCGCGGTTACTCAAAAAGCTCTCTACGCCGGACAGAATAAAGCGGCACCATTTTCGTTGCGTCCCAGCAGGGATCGCGCCAATAACATGAGAAATGCTGTTGTATACAGTGGCAGTCGTTTCATTGTATGACCTGAAACTTCGAGTAGAGGCTAATAACTTATGAAAGCCGTTTGGCCAGTCCAATAATGCGCTGGAAGACTTTTTACAGCGTAGATGACAAAGTTTTAGGCTTACGATTTTACGATTTAAGTCCAGGTAAGTTGTACTTGGGTGTTCTGATAGGGCAGCTAGAAACGTTAGCAATTCCAGCACGTCCAGTAACTCCATCGAAAGAACTTCATCCGGGTATAAATGGCTCTCGTTAGTAATAGGCTGTCTCGTAAATTTGGCGGCAATGATACGGCTCATTTCATGTAGCGCTTTGGAACTCTCAGTTGAGGATATTTTTGAGTAACGTGCACCACACGAGCAACGATCGTAAGCGGGGCGTGTTGCTGTCAGCGGCTTTTCACACGCTGCGCAACGGTCGATCAGCATACATTTATGCATCTCGCAGACGGAAAACGGGGCCAATGACCAGTATGCCTTTCCGTATCCTAGTTCCTCCACGCAATGAGGACACACGCGGTAGGAACTGAGCGCGAGGTGCTTGATCGGTAGCAGATGCCCCTGCAGCCTAATCGTCGATTTGCTCATCAGGGTTGGAATTGTTGGGGATAGTGCTCTCAGGTCCTGGCCGAGCGCTACGCCTAACTGCAGGTGTCGCCGAATCGACATCACCCCATTCTCCGGAAGCATGAGTGCACGCTGCAGAATGGAAATACCTGAAAGGTGATTCAACGTAGATACTCGGAAGAGTAGGCTTTCAAGGCTTTCCCACGGAAAAAGCTTGGTCTTGATCAATAAATTGATGGTAGGTGGCGCAGGTACTTCATTTGCGGCGTGCATTCTGTGCATCGCAGCAAGCTCGCGGGCCTCATTTTTTTCTCTCAATACGATTAATTTGTTGGTCGACGTGTTCAGCATTTTTATAAAGCATGGTGGCGCTCCTCGTTATTGATGATCGTTGTCAACTTTATAGAAAGGTTCATTGCGACCGATAAGGGAGCGGAAATTAAACTGAGAGGAAAAAGGGTTACGGTTGTCCTTTGCGCTACTCCAAACCTCATCGGCGAATGCCTGAGAAAGCACCTCGAGGGTAATGCCCTCTAATTTGTTTTTTATAACAATATATGCTGCGCAATCAAGTATCTTTATCAAATAGTCTATAAGGCCGTAGGAAGCGTAGTAGAACCTTTGGAGCATCTCGCTGGTAGTGAAGCTGACAGATTTAACTTTGACGATGGTCTCCAGGGTTTTGAGTAGTGAGGAGAAATTGCTCGAGGGTGAGTTGCTGATTTTGAATCTGTCAAAATCAACTGTGGCGGAAAAACGCCTGCGTAATTGTTGGTCGTTATTAGATATTCGTACTAATCCAAGTGCATTTTTTTTAGCGTGCGTGGGTATTTTTTTTAATTCTCAGTAGTTCTGAAACCTCTTTTCAGCAAGCTGCAGGAGCATGCTTACGTCTGTTTTTCTCATTCCTTCCAATGGGTTTTTCAAATAAAACAAAAAGTTAACGCGTCTGTCTGGATCATTTATTTGCCATTTTTGTCATTTTTTTTGAAAACCTACAATCGAGCGTCTCCAAGGAATGAATTGCCGGGCTTAATAGGAAGCATTACTATTCACGCCTCTTTCCCCCAGCACGCTGTCATGAACCCCATGCTGCCCCGCAGACCCGGCTTTTTCGAGCATTACGAAGAGTTGATCGGCACCTGGACCCGGCGCCTGCGCAATCGCGCGCAGGCCGAGGATCTGGCGCACGACACCTTTGTGCGGGTGCTCGAATCCGATTCGGCAGCGGTGCAGCAGCCACGGGCGTATCTGCACCAGACCGCACGCAATATCGCGGTCGACGGTTATCGGCGTGAGGATCGGCGGGAAGCCATGGAGTCGCAGGCGATCGATCACAGTGTGTCGTCAACCGGCGACCCGGAGCATTACATGCAGGCGATCCAGTTGGCCGACTCCATCGAACGGGCGCTGCAGGAACTGCCGCTCAATTGCCGGAGGATTTTCGTCTGGCAGAAGATCGAAGGGCTGACTCAGGCTGAAATCGCCGAACGCCTGGGACTGTCCAGGAACATGGTCGAAAAATATATGATTCGCACCCTGCGGCATCTGCGCGACCGTCTCGATGGCATGCAGTCATGAGCGGCCGCCGCTTTTCATCCCCAGCCCGACAGGACATTCCATGATGGATACCCGTGATTGCGCGTGCGGGCAAACAACGGTGCGCGATGAGGCGGCACGCTGGTTTGTGCGTTTGCAGGAACCGCTGATCAGTGCCGACGAGCAGCAGCGCTTCGACGCCTGGCTGAACCAGCATCCGCAGCACCGTGATGAATTCCAGTTGCTGCAAGGTCTGTGGACCGCCGCCGATCTGTTACCGGCGCCACGCCTCAAAGCGCTTGTTGAAACACCGTCAACCCGCCGCGAGCGACGTCCTTTACTGCGTTATGCCGTGGCCGCCAGCGTGTTGGCGGTGGCGCTCGGGCTCGGTCTGTTCAGTGGTTTGAATCATCCGGGCGGCTATCACGCCGAGTTCGCCACGGCGCTGGGCGAACGCAAGCATGTGGCGTTGCCGGACGGTTCAGTGATTGATCTGAACAGCCGCAGCCGTCTGCAGGTGCGTTTTGAGCAGGATCGGCGCCTCATCGAATTGAGTGAAGGTGAAGCGATGTTCAGCGTTCAGCACGACACCGCGCGACCGTTCGTGGTCGAGACCGGTAGTGGCAAGGTCACGGTCACCGGGACCCGTTTCGATGTGCGCCGCGATGCCACGCAAACCCGGGTCGCGGTGGAGCAGGGCACGGTCAAGGTGCAGGGTCGCAATGCACCGGACAATGCTTTCATCAACCTGACCGCAGGCTTCGGCACCCATGTCGACGCCGAGGGCAAAGTCGCTGCGGCCTATGCGGTCAACCCCGTCGAACTGACGGCATGGCGCAGCGGCAGACTGGTGTTCAACAACGCCAGCCTCAGCGAAGTGGTGGCGGAGGTTTCGCGTTATCGCGACAAACCGCTGAAGGTCGCCAACACGACGGTGGCCAACCTGCGCCTGACTAGCGTGTTCAAATCCGACAATACCGACGCCTTGCTCAAGGCCTTGCCAAACATCCTGCCGGTGGCCGTACGCACCTTGGCCGATGGCAGTCAGGAAATAATTTCCAAATAACATTCAGGTTTTTTTCGAGTTCATCGTCTTCCTGTTCAACTGCAACTGGTTTGCATTAACAGACGCACACTCTTGCGATCCACAGGACTACGTTCGACGTGAAAAAACACCTCAGCCCACAACAAAAAATCCCCTTGGCTGCCGCTGGCTCTCGCGCTGGCGGTCAATGCCGCCGTGCCGCTGGCCTTCGCCGCTGAAGCCATTCACATCCGTGCCCAGCCGCTGGGCCAGGCCCTGAGCGAACTCGGCCAGCAAACTTCGCTGCAGGTTTTCTTCAGCCCGGAGCTGGTTGCTGGCAAACAGGCGCCGGCGGTCGACGGCAACCTTTCTCCCGAGCAGGCGCTGCGTCAGTTGTTGCAGGGCAGCGGCCTGGAGTATCAGATCAATGAAGGCTCGGTGACCCTTGCACCGGCCGCGACCGCTGCCAGCAATGGCCCGCTGGAACTGGGTGTGACCGACATCAAAGTGGTCGGCGACTGGCTCGGTGACGCTGATGCCGCAGTGGTGCAGAACCACCCGGGTGCGCGTACGGTGATCCGCCGCGAAGCCATGGTCGAGCAGGGCGCGATGAACGTCAGTGATGTGCTCAAGCGCGTGCCCGGCGTGCAGGTGCAGGACTCCAACGGCACCGGCGGCAGCGACATCGCGCTGAACGTTGGCGTGCGTGGTCTGACTTCACGACTGTCGCCACGCTCCACGGTGTTGATCGACGGCGTGCCGGCCGCGTTCGCACCGTATGGCCAGCCGCAACTGTCGATGGCGCCGATCTCTTCCGGCAATCTCGACAGCATCGATGTGGTGCGTGGCGCCGGTTCCGTGCGTTATGGGCCGCAGAACGTCGGCGGCGTGATCAACTTCGTCACCCGCGCCATCCCGGAAAAAGCCACCGGGGAAATCGGCACCACCCTGGAAACCTCCCGTTACGGCGGCTGGAAACACATCGACACGGCGTTCCTCGGCGGCACCGCCGACAATGGCATGGGTGTGGCGTTGTTGTATTCCGGGGTCAACGGCAACGGTTACCGCGAGCGCAACAACGGTAACGACATCGACGATGTGCTGCTCAAGACGCACTGGGCGCCGACCGATCAGGACGATTTCAGCCTCAACTTCCATTACTACGACGCCAGCGCCGACATGCCCGGCGGTCTGACGCAGAAACAGTACGACGACAAGCCGTACGACTCGGTGCGCGATTACGACAACTTCAGCGGTCGGCGCAAGGACGTATCGTTCAAGTGGATTCGCCAGATCGACGAGCGTACCCAGGCAGAAATCCTGACCTATTACACCGACAGTTTTCGCGGCAGCACCATCGCCGCCCGCGACCAGAGAACCCTCAGCTCGTACCCGCGTTCCTACTACACCCTCGGTGTCGAACCGCGTGTGTCGCGGGTGTTTGATGTCGGCCCGACCACTCAGGAAGTCAGCGTCGGTTATCGCTACCTGAAAGAGGCGATGCACGAGCAGTCGAGCCGTCTGGCGCTGGTCAACAATCAGCCGGTGGTCACCCCGACCTCCGATGGCCATGTGTTCCAGGATCGTACCGGTGGCACCGAAGCCAACTCGGTGTACGTCGACAACAAGATCGACGTTGGCAACTGGACCATCACCCCGGGCATTCGCTTCGAACACATCAGCACCGACTGGCACGACCGCGCCGTGCTCGACACCGCAGGCAAGCGCGTGCCGGAGAAAAACCGCAGCATCGAAAGCAACGAACCGCTGCCGGCACTGAGCGTGATGTATCACCTGTCGGATGCATGGAAACTGTTCGCCAACTACGAAACCTCGTTTGGCAGCCTGCAGTATTTCCAGCTCGGCCAGGGCGGCTCGGGTGACCAGACCGCCAACGGCTTGGAGCCGGAAAAGGCCAAGACCTACGAGATCGGCACACGCTACAACGATGACGTGTGGGGCGGGGAAGTGACGCTGTTCTACATCGACTTCGATGACGAACTGCAATACATCAGCAACGATGTCGGCTGGACCAACCTCGGCGCGACCAAGCATCAGGGCATCGAAGCGTCGGTGCATTACGACATGGCCGCGCTCGATCCACGCCTTGACGGGCTGACCGCCAACGCCGGTTTCACTTACACCCGCGCGACCTACGAGGGTGAGATTCCGGGCTTCAAGGGCCGTGATCTGCCGTTCTATTCGCGGCAGGTGGCGACCGTGGGGCTGCGTTACGACGTCAACCGCTGGACCTACAACATCGACGGTTTCGCCCAGTCCAAACAGCGCGCCCCTGGCACCGGCATGAACGCCGACGGCAGCTTCAACGGCAATTACATCACCGAAGGCTCGGCAGACGGGCAGTACGGCGATATTCCCGGCTACATGACGTGGAACGTGCGCGGCGGGTATGACTTCGGGCCGCAGGTGTCGAACCTGAAGCTCGGCGCCGGGGTGAAAAACGTCTTCGACAAGCAGTATTTCACCCGTTCCAGCGACAACAACTCGGGGATGTATGTCGGTGCGCCACGGACATTCTTTGTACAGGCCAGTGTCGGTTTCTGATAACGCCTGACCCTGTGGCGAGGGAGCTTGCTCCCGCTGGACTGCGCAGCAGGCCCGATTTTTTCGGGGCGCTCCGCAACCCGGCGGGAGCAAGCTCCCTCGCCACAATGATGGGGTTCAGACCTTGAGGACTTTGCCGCCGATGGCGACGGCCACCAACAGCAGCGCCATCAACCCGAAGGCAAAACTCAGACTGCTGGCATGCGCGACAAAGCCGATCACCGCCGGTCCCGCCAGAATCCCTGCGTAGCCCAGGGTGGTAATGGCTGGCACCGCGATGCTCTCCGGCATCACCGTCTGCTTGCCCACCGCCGTGTACAGCACGGGCACGATGTTCGAACAACCCGCACCCACCAGTGCGTAACCGACCAATGCCGCTTCCCAGTTCGGCGCGAATGTCGCGAGAAACAGACCTGCAGCTGCCAACAGACCACCAAACAGAATGATCCGCGTTGCACCGACAGTCCGCACGATCCGGTCACCCATCAAACGTCCGGCCGTCATGGTCAATGCAAACGCCGCATAACCCAATCCCGCGTACGCCGTGTCGATCCCGCGCTCCTGCGCAAGAAACACCGCACTCCAGTCCAGCGCCGCGCCTTCGGTGAGGAACACGATGAAGCACATGCCGCCGATGAACAGCACAATGCCGTGGGGAATGGCGAAGGCGGGTCCCGAGCTTTCACTGCCGTACGGCAACATGTGCGGTACACACTTGAACAGCGCGCCGGCCAACACCGCTACCACTACCAGCATCGCTGCCAGCGGCGTCAGACCGAGGCCGAGCAGGGCACTGACCCCCCGCTGCGCCGACAATCCCGCCAAGGCTGAACAGGCCATGAAAGCCCGACATCATGTGCTTGCCGCTGGCCCTTTCGACGATCACCGCTTGCAGGTTGACGGTCGAATCCACCGTGCCCAGACCGGCACCGAACATGAACAGCGTGGCGATCAGCGCCGGAACCGACGATACCGTCGCCAGCAACGGCAGCGCCGCGCAGATCAGCAGGGTGCCGCCGGTGGCGACTTTGCGGCAGCCGAAGCGCGTGGCGAGAATCCCCGCCAGCGGCATTGCGAGAATCGAGCCGACGCCGAGGCACAACAGCAGCAGGCCCAACGTGCCTTCGTCGAGCCCGGCGCGGGCCTTGGCGTACGGCACCAATGGCGCCCACGCGGCAATGCCCAGGCCGGCGATGAAGAAAGCGATGCGCGTCGACATCTGCTGCAGGCGTCCGGGGACGAAAGTGTCTTGGGGGTTGAGGCTGGTCATATCGATCCTTGGCAAAAAACCGTCGCGTCCCCCCGAATGACAGTCATCGCGCGGCGAGGTTCGATCGCAGGTCTCGGGGCGGGGCAGCCGACATCCTAACCTGTAGGCATGAGACTGTTCGCGATAGCGGTGGATCAGGCAATGAACAGGGCGCCTGACAGCCCGTTATCGCGAGCAGGCTCACGCCTACAGGGGATCGCGGTTTAAAGTGAGTGCTTCCACAAGACGAACAGGGGCGGTGATGACGCAGTTCTACGATGCGCGGGGCAATATATACGGGGTGATTTCGCCGCAGGCACTTCGTGAGTCGGGGATCGATTTGCCGATGGGAGCCGCGCAGTGTGCGGTGTCGAGACCGTCCTGGAGTCAGGCGGCCATTGCCCTGTGTTGCGACTGGCCCGAGGGCCAGCGTCCGGTGGGGAGCAAGTCGCACCGCAGCGACGGTCTGTTGATCGGCCCGTTCCAGTCAGCGCCGCCGTTCGACGTGCTGATCGTCAACACTGACGGCACCTTGGCCGAGCGCAGTGGCAATGGCCTGACAATTTTTTTCCCAGTCGTTGCTGGAGCAAGGGCTGATGCCGCCGGAAGGGGCGTCGCTGCGAGTGCATCACGACAAGGGTGTTGCCGTGGAAACCTCGGTGAAACCGGCCGTAGTCGAAGGCGTGAACGGTTTCTGGCTGGACCTTGGTCAACCGGGCTTCGGGCCTTCAGCGGTGGGTGCGCAGCAGGTTGAAAAGTGCATGTTCAATGGTCATGAGGTGAGCCACGTAGCACCGTTGGCACAACTCGATTCCGCGTGGCAGCACAGTCAGTTCGTGCGCATCGGCAATCCGCATTGCGTAACGTTGTTGACCGACATCGCCGAATTGCCGAACAACTCACAAATGCGCCAATCGCCATGGGCCGAAGGCCTGACCCGAATCGCCTACGCGATGCCGACGGGCGCCGGCCAGCCATGCCCGGCGGGCGTCAATCTGCAATGGGCCGCGCTTGAGTCAGCGCAGCGCATCGTCGCCCGAGTGTTCGAGCGTGGTGAAGGACCGACGGCGTCTTCCGGTACCAGCGCCAGTGCAGTGGCCTGTGCCGCATGGGCAGTGGGTTGGGTGGCGAGTGGTGAGGTGCACGTCGTCATGCCGGGCGGGACGGCGCCGGTGTTGCTTGAAGAAGAGCGGGGCGAATTGATGCGGGTCAGGTTGTTTGGCACGGCTCGCTTGATCGGTTGAAGCGGTGATTGCCTTCGCTGGCAAGCCAGCTCCCACAGGGCAATGCATAGCCATGCAGGATCGTGAGCATTCTGTAGGAGCTGCCGGCAGGCTGCGATCTTTTTGATCTTTGTTTTTTTAAAGAGCAAAGRTCAAAAAGATCGCAGCCTTCGGCAGCTCCTACAGGTAAAGCGGGGTGTCAGTCTTCCTTGCGTACGGTCGCGACTTCGTCGGAACGGACTTTCACCTTGGTCCCGGAAATATCCTCGAACTCATAGAACCCGTCCTTGTTCTTGGTTTTCGGCATGTCCTTGGTCAAATACTGAGTGCCGTTCTGCAAGGTCACCACGGTCGGAGTCGAGCAGCCGGCCAATGCCAGAAAGGCTGCTACCGCCAGGGGAAGACCCAGAGTCTTGATGTTCATACCCACCTCAAATACCTCATTCCATATGAATTGACCGTATCCGGTCTCTAACGCGGTTGGTGCCATCGAACCGGGAAAAGTTCGACAGCACCCTGAAAAAATTCCGATTGTCGCTGCCATTGATCTTTTTCCGTTTGCACGCGACCGGCCAGAGCTGGTATCTGTACGCATAACCAGTACTCGCTCGCCATGGCCCTGAATTCCCGTGACTGCCAACCCACTCGACGATCCGTTCTATTACCTCAACAACTTCCGGCAAGTGCTTGATTGGCTTGGGCTTCGCTATGCCGATGTGATGAGCGAATCCGAGCATGGCTTCATCCGCGACTTCAAGATCCTGCCGCGCGCTTCGCAGGGGCTGCTGGTGCGCATGGTCATGCGCAAGGGCGTGCATTTCCGCCTCGGCAAACTCAACTACCCGGAAATCGGCGACATCAGCGACGCCGCGCAGCCATTGTTGAGTCACGGCTGGCTCGACGATCAGGCTCTGTTGAGCGTGGCCGAGGTGTTCGACGTGTTGCTCAAGGCTGAACTGCTGCAGGCGTTCGGCCAGTTCATCGAACAGCCCAAGGGTCGCAAGGACGACTGGCTGCCGGTGCTGGCCGGGCAATTCAGCCAATCACGCAGCCTTTGCGAATGGGCGCCGACGCTCGGCGACCGCTTGCTCAGCCTGACCATCATGGACCTGTGCGACCGTCTGCGTCTGATGTTCTTCGGCAACCTGTACCAGGACTGGTCGGAATTCGTCCTTGCCGACCTCGGCATCTTTACCTACGAAAAAGTCGAGTTCTGCGCCGACTCCCGTGGCCTGCGCAGCCGCGAAGACGTGGACGCCTGCCTGTTCCTGCATCAGTGCCAGCAACGCTTTGAAGCGGGTGAGCCGTTGGAAGCCATTGTCGAGCAGGTCAGCGCACTGCAATTCGACAACCCGTGGCTGCAACGGCGGCGCGGCAAGGTGCTGTTCCAGATCGGCCAGTATTGCGAACGCATCACTGAGTTCGCCCTGGCGCTGAGCATTTACCGCGATTGCGCCTATCCCGGCGCCCGTCAGCGAATGATCCGCGTGCTGGAGCGCTGCGGCGAATACGCACTGGCGCTTGAGCTTGCGACGCTTGCCGAACAGGCGCCGGAAAGCGCCGCCGAACAGCAGAGCCTGCAACGGATGCTGCCACGGCTGCGGCGCAAACTCGGCGGGCCACCGCTCAAGCGGGCAACGCCACGCCCGGTCGAGCGCCTTGATCTGCAACTGCCGCGCACTGATCCGGGATTGTCAGTGGAGTTCTACGTGCAGGCGCATCTGCACGAAGACAGCGGCCCGGTGCATTACGTCGAAAACAGTCTGATCAACTCGCTGTTCGGCCTGTTGTGCTGGCCGGCGATTTTCGCACCGTTGCCGGGGGCGTTCTTTCATCCGTTCCAGCGCGGGCCGGTGGATCTGCTCAATGAAGATTTTCAGCAACGCCGCGCCGAACTGTTCCAGGCCTGCCTCGACCAGCTCGACGACGGCCGTTACGCCGCAACCATTCGTGAGCGCTTCGTCGCCAAATGGGGCGTGCAGTCACCGTTCGTGTTCTGGGGCGCGTTGAACGAGCAACTGCTGGAGCAGGCACTGGCGTGTTTGCCGCCCCAGCACCTCAAACACTGGTTCAATCGCCTGCTGCTCGACATCAAGGCCAACCGCACAGGCATGCCCGACCTGATCCAGTTCTGGCCGCAGCACAAGACCTACCGGATGATCGAAGTCAAAGGCCCGGGTGACCGCCTGCAGGACAACCAGCTGCGCTGGCTGGAGTTCTGCCACCAACACCAGATGCCGGTCGCCGTGTGCTACGTGCAATGGGCGGAGCAGAGCGCTTGAGCTACAGCATTGCCGTCCGCGCGCTGTGCGAGTTCACCGCCAAGACCGGCGACCTCGACCTGCGTTTTACCCCTTCGCCGACAGCGCTCGAAGGCATGCTCGGGCACCGTACCGTGGCTTCGCGGCGCAGCGATAAATACCAAAGCGAGGTGGCGCTGGAAGGCGAGTTTCTGCAATTGAAAGTCAGGGGCAGGGCGGACGGCTACGACCCGGCGCAGAACTGCCTGGAAGAAGTCAAAACCTATCGCGGCGACCTCAGCAAGCAACCGGCCAACCACCGCCAGTTGCATTGGGCGCAGGCGAAAATCTACGGCTGGCTGATGTGCCGCAAGCTTGAACTTGAACAGATCAACCTGGCGCTGGTGTATTTCGACATCGTCAGCGAAAAGGAAACCTGTCTGGTCGAGTCCTTCAGTGCGCCAGTCTTGCAGGACTTTTTCGAACAGCAATGCCGGTTGTTCCTGAACTGGGCCGAGCAGGAAATGGCCCATCGCGAGGCGCGCAATCTGGCCGCGCAGCAATTGGCCTTTCCCCATGCCGACTTTCGCCCCGGCCAACGGCATCTGGCCGAATCGGTGTTCAAGGCGGTCAGCACCGGCCGTTGTCTGATGGCCCAGGCGCCCACCGGGATCGGCAAGACCCTCGGCACGTTGTTCCCTCTGCTCAAGGCGCTGGCGCCGCAGCAACTGGACAAGGTGTTCTTCCTGACCGCGAAGACCCCGGGGCGCAAACTGGCGCTGGATGCCAGTCAGGTGTTGTTCGATCAATCGCAAAACCTGCCGCTGCGTGTGCTGGAGATGGTCGCCCGGGACAAGGCCTGCGAATACCCGGACAAAGCCTGTCACGGTGAATCCTGCCCGTTGGCCCAGGGCTTCTATGATCGACTGCCCGCCGCCCGGCAAGCGGCCAGCCGGATCAATCTGCTCGATCAGGCGGCGATGCGCGAAGTGGCCCGACAGCACACGGTTTGCCCGTATTACCTGAGCCAGGAGATGGCGCGCTGGGCCGACGTGGTGGTAGCGGACTACAACTATTACTTCGATTTCAGTGCGCTGCTGTTCGGTCTGGCCCAGCTCAACCAGTGGAAAGTCGCGGTGCTGGCCGATGAAGCGCACAACCTGGTCGAACGCGGGCGCTCGATGTACAGCGCCAGTCTCGATCAGGCCGCGCTGGCCAGCGTACGCAAGTCCGCCCCCGAAGCCTTGAAGAAATCCCTGCAACGGGTCAACCGCGAGTGGAACGCGCTGCATCAGCCGCAACTGGCGCCGTATCAAGCTACGACAAAGCCCCGGAGAAACTGCTGCAAGCCGTGTCCCTGTGCAGCGCGGCCATTGGCGATTACCTCAATGATCATCCGCAGGGGCTCGACAGCGCGCTGCAAACCTTCTATTTCGACCTGCTGCAGTTTGGCCGGGTCGCAGAGCTGTTCGACGAGCATTACCTGTTCGACATCAGCAAGCGCGACCTCGAGCGTAAACGACCGCTGTCGCAACTGTGCCTGCGCAACGTGGTGCCGGCGGCGTTCCTCGGCCCGCGCCTGAAAGCGGCGCGCAGCAGCGTGCTGTTCTCGGCGACACTGAGCCCGCGACGCTATTACGCTGATCTGCTCGGCACGCCCGCCGACACGGTCTGGATCGATGTCGAATCGCCGTTCAGCGCCGAACAACTGCAGGTGCAGATCGTCAGTCGTATTTCCACGCGCTTCAATCATCGGCAGGCGTCGCTGGAACCGATCGTCGAGCTGATTGCCCGTCAGTTCAGTGAACGCCCGGGCAATTACCTGGCGTTCTTCAGCAGCTTCGATTACCTGCAACAGGTACTGACGCTGCTTGCCGAGCGCCATCCGCAGATCAAGCTGTGGCAGCAGTCCCGGGGCATGGCCGAAGGGCAACGACAGGCCTTTCTCGATCAGTTCACCGCCGAGAGCCAGGGTATCGGCTTCGCCGTGTTGGGCGGTGCGTTCGGCGAGGGCATTGATCTGCCGGGGGCACGGCTGATCGGCGCGTTCATTGCGACTCTGGGGCTGGCGCAGCTCAACCCGGTCAACGAACAGTTGAAACGACGCATGGCGGGCGATTTTCGGTGCCGGTTACGACTACACCTATCTGTATCCGGGCGTGCAGAAAGTGGTGCAGGCTGCCGGGCGGGTGATCCGTACGCGTGAGGATCGCGGCGTGGTGATGCTGATCGATGACCGCTTCGCCGAACCCCGGATCCAGCAACTGCTGCCACGCTGGTGGTCGCTCGGCACAGACTCCTGCGCAACGAGTACTTTGATCACGTCGTGAATTGACGCGCGTTTGCACCTTCCCATGGCGCCGGATTGCCGCATACTTGCGCTAATGAAAACCAGCGGTGAACCTGATGAGTGACAACCCGAGCAAAACTGCCGCGATCGAGGAGATGCGTTTCCGTCTGTTGATCGATGCGGTGGTCGATTATGCGATTTACATGATCGATCCGGACGGCATCATCACCAGCTGGAACACGGGCGCCAAACGCTTCAAGGGCTACGAGAAGCAAGAAATCATCGGCGAGCATTTCTCGCGTTTCTACACCGAGCAGGACCGCGCGGCAGGCTTGCCGCAACGGGCGCTGGATACCGCAATCCGCGAGGGCCGATTCGAAGGCGAAGGCTGGCGCGTTCGCAAGGACGGTACGCATTTCTGGTGCCATGTGGTGATCGACCCGATCATCGATCCGGACGGCACGCTGCTGGCTTCGCCAAGATCACCCGCGACCTGACCGACCGCAAAATGGCCGAAGAAACCCTCAAGCAAAGCGAGCAGCAGTTCCGTCTGCTGGTGCAGGGCGTCACGGACTACGCGCTTTACATGCTCAGTCCGGACGGTCGGGTATCCAACTGGAATCAGGGCGCCCAGCGGATCAAGGGCTATCGACCGGAAGAAATCATCGGCGAGCATTTCTCGGTCTTCTACACCGCTGAGGACCGCGAGCGCGGCGAGCCGCAACGGGCGCTGGAAATCGCGGCGCGGGAAGGGCGTTTCGAAAACAAAAGCTGGCGAGTGCGCAAGGACGGCAGCCGATTCTTCGCCCATGTGGTGGTGGATGCCATTCGTGGCGAGACCGGGACATTGCTCGGCTTCGCGAAAATTACCCGTGACGTGACCGAGGTCCATGAATCGCAGCAGGCGCTGGAGAAAACCCGCGAGGCATTGCTGCAGGCGCAGAAGATGCAGGCCATCGGTCAGCTCAGCGGCGGCATTGCCCACGACTTCAACAACCTGCTGACCGTGATCCTCGGCAACCTGGAGATTGTGCGCAAGCGTGTGGGTGACGACCCGAAAATCAATCGCCTGCTGGAAAATGCCGCACAAGGTGCGCTGCGCGGCGTCTCACTGACCCAACGCATGCTGGCCTTTGCCCGGCGTCAGGAACTCAAGACCGAACCGGTCGACATTGTGCACCTTGTGCAAGGCATTACCGGGCTGTTGCGCAGTTCGCTGGGGCCGGGGATCAGTATCGATACCTCACTGCCCGCGGGACTGGAACCGGTACTGGCCGATGCCAATCAACTGGAACTGGCGGTGCTCAATCTGGCAACCAATGCCCGCGACGCCATGCCCGATGGCGGCAGCGTGGTGATCAGCGCCCGGGCGGAAGTCGTCCTTGAACCGAGCGATTCGACCCTGGCGGCGGGACGTTATGTGTGCCTGAGTCTGCGCGACACCGGCGAAGGCATGGACGAGCACACGCTGGCCTCGGCCCGGGATCCGTTTTTTACCACCAAAGGCCTGGGCAAAGGCACCGGGCTGGGGCTGTCGATGGTGCACGGATTCATTGAGCAGCTCGGTGGCCGTTTCATCCTCAAGAGCGAAAAGGGACAAGGCACGACAGCCGAACTCTGGTTACCGGTCGCGGCGGAAGGCGCACAGGCCCCACGGGTGCAGCCAGGCAGCGAAGCCATCACGGTGCCACGCCTGAGCGTGCTGGTCGTGGACGACGATTCGCTGGTGTTGACCAGCACCACGCTGTTGCTCGAGGACCTTGGCCATCGTGTGGTCAGCGCGACTTCCGGTGCCAGGGCGCTGGCGTTGTTCGAGCAGGGCGAAGTCATCGATCTGATGATCACCGACATGGCCATGCCGCAGATGAGCGGCGCGCAATTGGCGCACGCAGTGCGTCTGCTCAAACCGGACCTGCCGATTGTCCTCGCGACCGGTTACGCCGAACGTCTGGAGGGTTTTGCCGCGCAATTGCCGCGTCTGCCCAAGCCGTTCACCCAGCTGAACCTGATGGAAATCATTGCCCGGTCGATGAAGTGAATCCGCCTGAACTTGTCCGGGGCAGGGGCCTTCTAACAGGTTTCCCCGCCCCGGAGCGCGCGTCCCTTGCCTCGCATACTGACTCAGCCCAGCGCTGAAGAGCACCTGACCGAACACGATGCCAAGATGTTCGGCTCACCCAAGGAACGGCTGGATTTCTATCGCAAGGAAATCCAGTACGAAACCAGCATTCTGGCCAACCGCACCGATGCCTATCTGGCCGCGCAGTCGTTTCTGGTGATCGCGTTTGCTTCGTGCATGTCCAACCTCAACCCCGAGTGGGGCAAATTGTTCACGCTGGTGGTGCCGCCATTCCTGGCGCTGCTCGGGCTGCTCAGCTCGCTCAATGCGTGGCCGGGAATTCGTGCCGCATACGACATCATTGACCACTGGCATTACAAACAGAGCGAGTTGTTGCGCAGCGAACCGATCATGGGCATGGCTTACGACGAGTCGCCACTGTTCAGCGAGATGGAGTCCAGCCATAAGGGCTATCGCAAATCGCTGTTGTTTTCGGTGCGCACGCCGTGGATTTTCGCCACGTTCTGGATCCTGCTGGGCGCTTATGCGGTGTTCATTCAGGTGACCAACCCCGGGGGTTGAGCGCCGCCCAAAGAAAAAAGCCCGGACTTCGCAGCCGGGCTTTTTCTTGTGCGCTTTATTCGACGGTTTCAAGCTGCCGACGCAATGCCTGCGAGTGATGCGGGGACATCGGAATTGGCGGAAAGTCCTCGTTGAGGACACACAAGTGATCGATGGCTTCTGCGAACTTCGCATCGGCTTTGCGGCGCATTGCTCGATAGTGCTCAAACTGCTCAAGGTCGAGATTGTCCGCCTCAAGCAGCTCGTAAGCGGCGCGGTTGAGGGCGTGGGCATCTTCGAACAGTTGACGATTGCGTTCCAGGGCCAAAGCCCTGCAAGCCTTGATTTGTGCCGGATTCGAGCATTCTTTCATGACCGTGACCTTGTTATCCAAAGATTCCTCTTCATGGGCTGCAAGCCGCAGGGGAACCGAACCTGCCGGACCTCGCCGAGTGCATCCAGCGAGGGGTTATGGTTGTGACTGCCGGAATCTGGAGAGGGATCCATTTATTTTCAGAAAAAACTTCGATGAATTTCCCAAGATAATCCCACCGGAAAAATCAGTTTTTTCGTTTCTGCCGTTGCTCGTAGCGCGCCAGCAACGGCTGCGTGCTGATGCCATGCAGCAAAATGCTCAGTGCCACCACCGACAAGGTGATGTGGGTGCACAACGTCGCGACTGAAGGACTCAGACCATGGTTCAAGGCATAAAACAGATAAAACAGACTGCCGATTCCGCGAATGCCGAACCAGCCGATCAACAGGCGCTGACCACCGTCGAGCAAGTTACCCCATGGCATCAGCGCGACGCAGAGCGGACGTACCACGCAGAACAGCACCGCGCCAATAACTAACGCCCGCCAGTCCCAATAGGGCACCAGCACCACGCCGAGCAGCGTTACCAGAAACACTTCCATGGCCCGTTCCACCAGGCTGCCGAACGAGAGCATGTCGCCCATCATGATGCCGGCGGCGACCTGACTGCTTTCCAGTTGTTCGGTGTCACCGTGCACCGCGTTCTGCGGTTCGATGTTCTGATGGCCCACCACCGGTTGCACCAGATGTTCGGCCGGCGGTTGGCTCGCGCCGGTGGATTTGACTTCCTCCTGGCGCAAGCCGAGGCCGGCAGCGAACACCGACAGAAAACCATAACCGCCAATCGCCTCTGCGCCGACGTAAGCCAGAGCAATCAGCGACAGCGCCAGGTAATCATTCGGGCTCAGGGTGCTGTCGTCGTTACGAATGCGCAGCGACAGGGTCAACCGACCGATGCCGCGACCCATCCAGTAACCGCTCAGCAGTCCGACCGGCACCGCCCAAAGCAAATCATGCAGCAGCCAATCTGCCAGTGCGCCGGGTTGCGCGTCGGCCTGCAACAACAGCAAACCGAGCATCACGAACGGAAACGCGATGCCGTCATTGAGCCCGGCTTCGCCAGACAGGCCAAAGCGCACGCTGTCAACATCCCGTGCATCGTTGACCTGCACCAGCGCTGCCAGCACCGGATCGGTCGGCGCCAGCATCGCCCCGATCAGCAGCGACGGGCCCCACGACAGTTGCAGGCCCCAATGCAGCAATACGCTGACCCCGGCGATGGTCAGCACCATCACCGGGCCGGCCAGCCCAAACGCAATTCGCCAACGCTTGTCGCGCAGTGGCAGGCGCAGCTTGAGGCCGCAGACAAACAGCGAAAACAGCACCGCCACTTCCGTGAGGTGTTCCATCCACACCGAGGCGTTTTCCAGTGACAGTTTCAGCAGGTCCAGACCGCTGGGGCCGATGCCGATCCCCAACAACAGGCACACGGCCGAAGTGGTGACCGGCATCCAGCGCAGGTACGACGAGGTCAGCGCCAAGGTCAGCAACACGGCACCCAGTACCGCGACCCAGATGGCAAAGCTCATCTTTGTTCGTCCAATGACGATAGCGTTGGCACCCGGTTAACCAACGGTCGTTCGCAGGTACTCGGGCGAGAGCACGTTGAACCACAGCAGAATCATCGACACCAGAATGGTCACCATCACCAGCAGGCCGACGCCCCAGACGCAAGCCGAGTACAGCAGGCCCTGTTCCTTGCGTTCATGCATAAACGTCGGCAAGCCAACGAACAGCAAGAACGTCGAATACACCGAAGCGGCCCCCAGTACCAGAATCGCCAGCCAGCGACTCGGATAGAGGCCGGCGATCCCAGCGACGAAGAACGGTGTCACGGTATAGGCGGCAAAGCCGATGCACTGGTTAAACGTGGGGCGCGCGTCGAACGTACGCGACATCCAGCGGATGAACCCGCCGATGACGGCGACCCCGGCGACAATCGCCACATACAGCAGAATGCTCAGTTGCAGTGCACTGGCGGTGCTCAAGCGTACTGTCTCGCCAGCTGCCAGACTCCAGCCGACATAGGTGGTGCCGAGGAACAGACACACGGCGGGAATCAGCGCCAATAGCAACAGATGCGCCAGATAGTGACGGGGATGGGCCTCTTCCTCGCGGCGGATGTCGGTCCAGGCGAAGTTGGGCTGGGTGAAGAGTTTGATAAGAGGGGCGGACATGACGACCTCCTGATCCTGCGGACCGGTTGGGGCTGTTACAGGTATGGAGGGACGTCATGCCGCCAGGTTCAGTTTTTTCTTGCGCCGCTCAGAGCATCGGCTTGCCGCCGGTCACGCCATAGCGCTGCCCGGTGATGTAGCTGGCTTCATCCGAGGCCAGCAGCACGTAAATCGGCGCCACTTCCACCGGCTGCCCCGGTCGGCCAAGCGGGGTGTTGCCACCGAAGTTCTGCACTTCTTCATCGGGCATGGTCGAGACGATCAGCGGCGTCCAGATTGGTCCGGGGGCCACGCAGTTCACGCGGATTTGTTTCGGCCCGAGGATCTGCGCCAGACCGCCGGTGAAGTTGGCAATCGCGCCTTTGGTGGTGGCGTAGGCCAGCAGTGTGGGTTTGGGCATGTCCGAGTTGATCGAGCTGGTGTTGATGATTGAAGCGCCGGGGCGCATGTGTTTGATCGCCGCCTGGCACAGGCGGAAAATCGCGGTGATGTTGACGTCGAAGGTCATCACCCATTCGTCATCGGGGATTTCTTCGAAGGTTTCGTGGGTCATCTGGAACGCGGCGTTGTTGACCAGAATGTCGATGCGCCCGAAGCGCTCAACGGTCTTGTCCACCAGTTCCTGGCAATGGGCCTTGTGCGCGAGGTCGCCGGACAACAGCAGACACTGGCGGCCCGCCTGTTCGACCCAGCGCGCAGTCTCTTTGGCATCTTCATGCTCATTCAGATAAGCCACGACCACGTCAGCGCCTTCACGGGCAAAGGCAATCGCCACCGCACGGCCGATGCCGCTGTCGGCGCCGGTGATCAGCGCAATCTTGCCGGCGAGCCGCCCGGAACCGACGTAGGTCTGCTCGCCACAATCGGGGTAGGGCTGCATGTTGCTTTGCGAGCGGCACGGCTTGAGCTTGTTTGGGGAAGGGTGGTTTTGGGTTAATCGGTCATCACAAATCTCCGAGGTTCTCAGGGCGGGTATGGGCGGTTGACCCGGACGGTTTGCCGTGAGTTCGATCGGATTTGCGCTGGATTTTTTTGGCGATGACAATGCAAAACCCTGTGGGAGCGAGCTTGCTCGCGAAGGCAGAGTGTCAGCCGACATCAATGTTGACTGAACCACCGCATTCGCGAGCAAGCTCGCTCCCACAGGGGGATCTACTGTGGATTCAGGTATTGCGCTGGGTCAGGGCATGCTCCATGCGGCGGATGCCTTCTTCGAGCAACGACCGCGGGCAGCCGAAGTTCAGGCGCACGAACTGTTGGTGCTGATCACCGAAATCCAGTCCGGCGCTGAGGCCGACTTTGGCCTGTTCGAGGAAAAACTGCTGCGGGTTGTCCAGGTCCAGCGCCGAGCAATCGAGCCACGCCAGATAGGTCCCTTGCGGCACATTGAGGGTCACGCCCGGCAAGCGGCTGCGCACCGCATCCACCAGCCAGTCACGATTGGCCTGCAGATAGGTTTTCAGTTCGGCCAGCCACGGCGCACCTTYGCTGTAGGCGACGCGGGTGGCGTTCCATGCCCAGCGGGTTGACGCTGTCGACCATGCCGCAACGGGCGTGGTTGACGCGCTCGCGCAGGGCGGCGTCCTGGATGATCATGAACGAGGTCTTGAGGCCGGCAATGTTGTAGGCCTTGCTGGCCGACATCAGGGTGATGGTGCGCTTGGCGATTTCCGGGCTCAGGGAGGCGGTCGGAACGTGCACGCGGCCGTCGAAGCACAGCTCGGCGTGGATCTCGTCGGAGATGATCCAGGCGTCATGCGCCAGGCAGATGTCGGCGATATCCGTCAGCTCTTGGGCGCTGAACACCTTGCCGATCGGGTTGTGCGGGTTGCTCAGGAGCAGCGCACCGCCATTGGCCAGGGACTGACTCAACGCATCCAGCGGAGTGGCGTAGGTACCCCCCGGCCTGGGCGACGAATTCCAGCTCGACCTTGTTCAGCCCCCCAATGCCCCGGCGCGTGACGCAACGGCGGATAGTTCGGCACTTGCACCACGACGTTCTGCTGCGGCTGCACGAGGGCTTTCAAAGCCATGTTGAAACCGGATTCAACGCCCGGCAGAAAGATCAGCTCCTGCGGTTTGACCTGCCAGGCGAACTTGTTCCACAGGTCGGCGACGATGGCTTCACGCAGGTTGTCCTGCGCCACGCTGTAGCCCACCAGCGGGTGCAACAGGCGTTGCTGCAATGCCTCGATGATCACCGGCGGCGCGGCGAAATCCATATCCGCGACCCACATCGGCAAGACATCGGCCGGGTAGCGGCTCCACTTGGTGCTGCCGGTATTGTGGCGGTCGAATACCTGATCAAAATCGAAAGTCATGCGCGGTCTCGTGAAGGCGGGGTTGGTTCTGGGCGCCATTCTAAGCCCAACGCGACCCCTGTGGGAGCTGGCTTGCCAGCGATGGCGTCGTCACTGTCGCTATTAGTGTTGACTGATCCACTGCTTTC